>JBGQGN010000033.1:0-14430 GCA_041497395.1 Methylomirabilia bacterium | reverse complement strand
CGGTCGATCTGGGACAGGCCCGCCCGGATCACCTGGTAGCCAAACGGGAGATTGGCGAAGGTGAAGGCGATCACGAGGACGGCCGCCGTGCCCGCCAGCGGAACCCCCGGCCGGTTGAAAGCGAGGAGATAGCCGATGCCGAGGAACACCCCCGGCACGGCAGCCGGGAGCACGCAGAGAAAGTCCACGGCCCGGCGGGCCGGCATCGCCCGCTGGTCCACCAGGTAGGCAGCGATCATGGCCAGGGTCGTGGCCGCCAGGCCGGCCGTCGCCGCGTACAGCACGCTGTGGCCCACATGGTCCGCCTTGGCCAGGGCGACCCGCCACTTGCTGAGCGTCGGCGTCCAGTCCACGCCCCATGTCTCGGTGAATGCCCCGACGATCACGCCGAAATAGAGACTCACGATGACCGCCGCCACCAACACGCAGAACCCGACCAGACCCCACCGGACAAGGACGGGCAACGGCAAGCGCTCCAGGGTGCTGCCGCGCCCGGAGATCACGGCGTAGCTCCGCCGCCCGACCCAGTACCGCTCCGCGACGAAGAAAAAGAGCGCCGGTGGCAGGAGCGTGGAGGCCAGCAGGGCAGCCCCGCGCAGATCCCCCCACCCGTCGATCCGGTACCAGGCCTCGGTCGCCAGGAGCGGGAAGTCCCCACCCACGATGAGCGGGTTGGCGAAGTCGGCCAGCACGTAGATGGCGACGAGCAAGGCGGCGCCGGCCACGGCCGGACGTGCCAGCGGCAGCGTGATCGTTCGGAAGACGGCCAGGCCCCCACCTCCGAGGTTGCGAGCCGCCGCCTCCAGCCGAGCCGGCGTGGCGGCCAGCACCCGCTCGATGGCGAGCGCCGCATACGGGAAGTTGGTCAGAGTCTGCACGATCCAGAGGCTCGGCCACCCGAGCACGCTGGTCTCGAGCCCGGCCACGCCGTGCGTGATCAATCCGAACCGTCCGAACATCAGGAGGTAGGAGAATCCGAGGGTGAACGGCGGCGAGAAGAGCGGCAGCACCGCGACGAGGCGCAGGGCGCCTCGCGCCGGTATCTCCGGCCGGCACAGCGTGAACGCGTAGACGAAGCCGAGGACGGTGGCGCTGACCGTCGACAGCGCGACCATCCAGAGGGTATTCGTGGTCGCCCGCACCCAGCGCCTGTTCTCCGTCAGGTGCAGGTAGTCCGAGAAGGGCGGGAAGCTCAGCACCTGGACGATCGGCAGGACCACGAAGAGCGCCAGCAACACGATCACGCAGGCTCCCACGAGCCAAGTGACGGGCTCGGGGAGCCCACGCGTCATGCGCCAGCCGACCCGCGGCGCGGCTTCAGTCGAATCCAGCGCCCGCCCCCCGGCGCCGGTCGTGACGTCGAACGAGCATCAGCGCTTCGAGCCGATCTCGTCTTCCCACTTCTTCGTCAGGCGTGCCCGGTTGTCGATGGCGAACTGCCGGTCGTACTTGACGAGCTTGATGGACGCCAGCGGCGGCACGCTCTTCGGCGGGGCGACGTCCCCTCGCACCGGATAGGTGTATCCGAGCTCGGTCTTGATGCTCTGGGCCTTCTGGCCGAGCAGGAAGTCCACGAACTTCCTCGCGCCCTCCGGATTCGGGCCGCCCTTGATGATGGACGCGCCTCCGATCTCGGCGCCCGTGTCGGGCGGGAAGATGACCTCGATCGGCTGCTTGGCCAGCATCGCCTCCGTCGCGTCGTCTTGCCACGTCATGCCGACCACCGCTTCGCCCCGCGCCACGAGCGTGATGGGGGCCGGGCAGGTCGGTGTGTACTGGAGGACCTGCCCGTCGTACCGCTTCAGCCAGTCGAACCCCGGTGCCTCGCCCCCGTTCCGGAAGATCTGGACCGCGGTGAAGATATAGGCGCCGCCACACGTGGCCGGCGTGCCGCTGACGAGCTTCTTGCGGTACACCGGGTTCAGCAGATCGTCCCACGTCTTGGGCTTCGCCACGCCCTGGGTGGCGATCTCCCGCTCAAAGCGCTGCGGGTTCAGGATGATCACGAGCGTTCCCATGAACCAGCCGTGCCAGTAGTTGGAGGCGCTGACGAAGACCGGATCGATCTTCGCCTGCTCCACGACGGGGGACCTGTACGGCAGCACGAGTCCCTCGGTGGCGAGCGGCTCGTGGAACTCGACCGATCCCCCGATGAAGACGTCGGCCTTCGGCGCCGCCTTCTCGGCCCGGATCCGGGTGGCCAGGGTCCCTGCCGCCGGGATCCGGATCACCTCTGTCGCGATCTTGGTCTCTTCCGTGAACAGCGTGGTCAGCGCGTTGGTGGTCTTCTCGTCCTCGGCGGCGTAGATGACAATCTTGCC
Source organism: Methylomirabilia bacterium (assembly GCA_041497395.1). Classification (GTDB taxonomy): domain Bacteria; phylum Methylomirabilota; class Methylomirabilia; order Rokubacteriales; family DASRDR01; genus DASRDR01. The sequence continues at coordinate 12,109 of JBGQGN010000033.1, read as the reverse complement.
CTGGGCGGCGGCGGTCCCAACCCCGGCCACCAGCAGGATCCCGATCCAGACGATCGCGGTCGACATGAGCGCCCTATCGCGGCTTCGCATTGGCCATCTCCTTTGCCCGGGAGGTTGAATCGAGCGGTCTTCGCTCCATCAGAGGATCGCGGAGGCGACCTTGTCGATCGCGGTCACGATGTCGTCCACGTCCGCCTCGGCGAGCAGCGGATGAAGATCGATGTGGATCGCCTGCTGGAGAATCTCGTCGGTCCGCGGGAACTGACCCTTCCGGAGGGTCGCCTTGCCCCGGTAGTGGGGACATTCCCACGCGCAGTGGCGCTTGGACAGGAACCGCCGCTCGATGAGCTGATCGAAGTGGTAGTAGACGTGCTGCCCGCTCGTCCAGGGAACCGACGCCTTCACGTTCTCCGCCGTCAGCGCCCTGGCGACGCGCGTCGCGTCGTCGGCCGAGGGGACCGAGAAGATCAGGGTCGCTCCGGTCTCCCCGGCGGGATCCGCCAGGGGGCGGACACGCACGCCCGGGAGGCCGGCGATGCCCCGGACCGCCCGCGCCTTGTGCGCGCGCATCTGGCCGATGATCCAGTCCATCTTGCCGAGCTGGGCGACGCCCACCGCCGCCGTCAGCTCGCTCATCCGGTAGTTGACGCCGATGATGAGCGGGCTGTTCTCGGGAATCATCTGGTCCAGCTCTTCGACGCGCACCGAGCCCTGGTCGTGGTAGCGCACCGCCCGCTCGAACAGGGCGGTGTCGTCGCTCACGAGCATGCCGCCCTCGCCGGTGGTGATCGTCTTGTGGTACTGGAGGCTGAAAGCGCCGAACTTGCCGAACGTGCCGAGTCGCTGCCCCCGGTACAGTCCACCGACCGCCTGGGCCGCGTCCTCGAGGACCGAGAGACCGCGCCGCTCGGCGATGCCGACGATGGGCGCGATGTCGGCTGCCGCCCCGCGCATGTGGACCGGCACGATCGCCACCGTCGCCTCGGTGATCGCCGCCTCCACGCCTCGGGGGTCCATCGTCAGGCTCTCGTCGATGTCGACGAAGACCGGCACGGCCCCGAGCGTCACCACCGCATTGATCGTCGCGACCCACGTGTAGGTCGGGACGATCACCTCGTCCCCCGGGCCGACGCCGAGGGCGGCGAGACCGACCAGCAGCGCGCCGGTCCCCGATGTGACGGCCACGGCGTGGCGGGCCCCGATGGCGGCGGCGAACCGCTGTTCCAGCTCGGCTACCTTGTGCCGGGGATGCGGGCCGTAGTGCCGGTAGAGACTCTGGCTCTCGAGGACCTCCAGGACCTGGGCCTTCTCCTCGGCCCCGATCAGAAGACCTCCCGGCCAGCCCGGCAGGATGGGCTCCTTGCGTACCGGGATCCCTCCGTCCAGGGCCAGCTTCGTGCCTCTGCCGGTCATGCACCCTCCGTGGTGGAGATTGTCGATGTGGCTTCCGCGGGAATCGTTACCGCCGAGGCACGAGTGCCCGTGGGGCCCCCGCACGTCCCCCGGACCACGAGCTCCGCGGGCACGGACGGGGCGAGCCGGTCCACCGCGCCCCCCTCGATGAGATCGATCAGCCACTCGGCGGCGAGCCGTCCCATCGCGTCCTTCGCGACCCGCACGGTCGTGAGCGGCGGATCCGTGTACGCGCTCATCTCGATGTCGTCCATCCCGACCACGGCCAGCCCTTCCGGCACCCGCACCCCGCGCTCGCGGGCGGCCCGGAGCGCGCCGATGGCCATGGCGTCGGTCACCGCGAACAGCGCCGTCGGGGGCTCCGGCAGGGCGAGGAGGCTCCGCGTCGCCGCCGTCGCCGTCTCGACGCCGATCTCGGTCCGCCGGATGAGCGCCGGATCCTGCGCGATCGTCCCGGCTGCCAGCGCCTCGCCATACCCCTCGAGGGTCTGCCAGCCGAAGGGGTAGCTCACGGCCGCGCCGAGAAACGCGACGCGGCGATGGCCGAGGCGGAGGAGATGCTCCGTCGCGAGCCGGGCGCCTGCCTGGTAGTCGGGGATCACGGCCGGCAGGTCCACGCCGGGCAGGTAGTTGTCCACGAGGACGACCGGAAGCCCGCGGTGTCGGAGCGCCAGGAGCAGCCCGGCGTCGACGGCGCCGAGGACGAGCGCCCCGTCCACCGTGCCATGACCCAGGACGCGGTTGAGATCAGCGTCCGTGGCCGTGTCGGCCGGAGGCGTAAACACGAGGCTGTATCCGCGGGCCTGGGTCACCTCCGCCATCCCGCCCAGCACAACCCGGTAGAACGAGTCGTTGAACGCGGTGGTCATGTTGCGGCCCTGTAGTACGGTGACGCACTCCGCGCGCCGGCGGGCCAAGCGGCGTCCGTTGAGGTTCGGCGCATACCGGAGCTTGGTGGCGGCCTGGGCGACTCGCTCGCGCGTGCGCACATCCACCCGGCCCCGGCCATTGAGGGCCTGGGACACCGTGGCCGGCGAAACGCCGGCGAGTCGTGCGACGTCCCGGATCGTCACCATTGACGAATGCCAAATCGATTCAGTACTCGATTCGTCGCCATGGCAGCCGATGCTTGACGGAACCTGCAAAAACCATTTAGCATGCGCGAGACGTTAGCATTGCGCGCGAGAGGCCGTCAAGACGAGACTCAGGGGAGCCCGAGTGTCAGTGCACTCGCGCGAGGAGGCTTGGAGATGGGCACCGTTCGGCTGACGATGGCCCAGGCGCTGGTCAGGTACCTCTCTGCCCAGCGCACGGAGGTGGACGGAGGCGAGGCGCCGCTCTTCGGGGGCGTGTGGGCGATCTTCGGCCACGGCAACGTGGCGGGGCTCGGCGAGGCGCTCCACGCCGCCCAGGCGCAGCTCCCCACGTTCCGGGCTCACAACGAGCAGGCGATGGCCCACGCGGCCATCGCGTTCGCCAAAGCGCACGCGCGGCGTCGCATGATGGTCTGCACGACGTCGATCGGTCCCGGCGCCACGAACATGGTCACGGCGGCCGCGGTCGCCCACGTCAATCGCCTCCCCGTCCTGCTCCTCCCCGGCGATGTCTTCGCCAACCGCATCCCGGACCCGGTCCTTCAGCAGGTCGAGGACTTCGGCGATCCCACGATCTCCGCCAACGATTGCTTCCGGCCCGTCTCGCGGTACTGGGATCGGATCACGCGTCCCGAGCAGCTTCTCCAGAGCCTCCCGGCCGCCCTCGCCGTCCTCACGGACCCGGCCGCCTGTGGCCCCGCGACGCTGGCCCTCCCACAGGACGTCCAGGCAGAGGCCTTCGAGTACCCCGAGCATTTCTTCGCACCGCGCACCCACCGGCTCCGGCGACCAGGACCCGATCCGGCCCAACTGGCCTCCGTGGCCGACCGGCTCCGGCGGGCCGAGCGGCCGCTCCTCATCGCCGGAGGCGGCGTCCACTACTCCCTGGCCGAGTCGGCGCTTCGCGCCTTCGCCGAGCGCCACGGCATCCCGGTCGCGGAGACCCAGGCCGGCAAGGGCGCCCTGCCATGGGACCATCCGGCGTGCGTGGGAGCGATCGGCGTGTGCGGCTCGAGCGCCGCCAACGCGCTCGCCGCCGACGCCGATCTGGTCCTCGCCGTCGGAACCCGCCTGGCGGACTTCCCCACCGGCTCCCGCGCCCTCTTCCAGGGACCGAAGCTGGCCCTGGTGGCGCTGAACGTCGCCCCGCACGACGCGGGCAAGCACGACGCCCTGCCCTTGGTCGCGGACGCGCGCCGGGGTCTCGAGGAGCTCTCGGCCGCCCTCGGCGCCTGGCGGGCGCCCGCCGCGCGGGCAGAGACCGCCCGGCGGCTCACGACGGAGTGGACCCGCTTGGTCGACACCGCCACCGCCAGCGGTCCGGACGTCCCGGCGACCGAGGCGCAGGTGATCGGCGCGGTGAACCGCGCGGCCGGGCCGCGTGACGTGGTCGTGTGCGCCGCGGGTGGACTGCCGGGGGAGCTCAGTCGACTCTGGCGCACCCGTGAGCCCTGCGGCTACCACCTCGAGTACGGGTACTCCTGCATGGGGTACGAGATCGCCGGCGGGCTCGGCGTGAAGCTGGCGTTCCCCGACCGCGAGGTCTTCGTCATGGTGGGAGACGGCAGCTACCTCATGATGAACTCGGAGATCGCCACGTCGGTCGCGATGCACCGGAAGCTCGTCATCGTGCTGCTCGACAACCGCGGCTTCGGCTGCATCAACCGCCTCCAGCTGGCGTGCGGCGGCGCGTCCTTCAACAACCTCCTCGCGCCCGAGGCGCCGGCGATCGACTTCGCCGCGCACGCGCGGAGCCTCGGGGCCCAGGCCGAGCAGGTCAAGACGGTCGCCGACCTCGAGGGCGCGCTCGAGCGAGCGCATCGGGCCGACAGGACGTCCGTCGTGGTCATCGAGACCGACCCCGGGCGACCCTTCACCGGCGGCGGAGCGTGGTGGGACGTCCCCATACCCGAAGTCTCGCCCCGGCCCGAGGTCCAGGCCGCGCGCGAGGCGTACGACGCGGCGCGCCGCCGCCAGCGAGCCGGCGGCTAGCGTGCCCGTTCGAATCGGCGTCAATCCCATCGGCTGGACCAACGACGACCTGGAGACGCTCGGCGACGACATCTCGCTCGAGACCTGCCTCGAGGAGACGCGGCGGGCAGGCTACGCCGGCATCGAGCTCGGGCGGAAATTCCCCCGGCGCCCGGCCGAGCTCCGAGCCGTTCTACAGCAGCACGGGCTCGACCTCGTGTCGGGCTGGTATGGCTCGCATCTTCTGCGGCGCAGCGTGAAGGAGGAGATCGCCGCGATGCAGGCGCACGCAGGTCTCCTCACGGCGCTGGCTTCCACCGCCATGGTGTTCGCCGAGGAGACGGGCAGCGTGCACGGGCGACTCGGCGTCCCCCTCTCCACGCGGCCGCGCCTGGCCGAGGGTGACTGGCCGAAGTTCGGCGAGGCGCTGACCGAGGTCGCCGAGCACCTGGCCGGCCGCGGGATGCGGCTCGCGTATCACCACCACATGGGGACCGTGGTGGAGACGGAGGCCGAGATCGACCGGCTGATGGGAGCGACGGGGCCCGCCGTGGGCCTGCTCCTCGACACCGGGCACCTCACCTATGCCGGCGGCGACGTGCTCGCCGTGGCGCGGCGCCACGCGGGCCGCATCGTCCACGTCCACTGCAAGGACGTCCGGCCGGCCGTGCTGGCGGAGGCGCGCCGCCGCGACCGGAGCTTCCTCGACGCGGTGGTCGACGGCGTGTTCACGGTGCCCGGCGACGGGTGCGTCGACTATCGGGCGCTCCTCGAGATCCTGCGCGACGTCGGCTATGCGGGGTGGCTGGTCGTCGAGGCGGAGCAGGACCCGGTCAAGGCCCACCCCCTCACCTACGCGCGGCTGGGATTCGCCCACCTGAGCCGGCTCCTCGCCGACTTGGGGCTGTAGTCGGCCTCGGCGGCCCGGCAGCGCCGGTCTTCGCGAGCCCGCCCCAGTGAAAGCGGGACGGGCCCGCGAGAGTCCTGGGTAGCGCGCTAGTTGGACAGCCCCCTCTTCAGGGCCGCGTGGCATTCCGCACATCGAACACCGTGTTATGCGGGTACTGGGGTTCCGGGATCGGCAGCATCGTGCGGTCGGTGGGCACCACCACCCGCGCGGGGGCGGCCCCCCTGGGCGGCCACGGGCGCCGTCGCCAGCGGGGTCAGCATCAGGGCAAGGCTCAGAACCAATGTCATCGACATCCACATCGCGGTGTTCTCCTCTTTCGTTCCGCGTCAGCCTCTACCGCTGGTGTTCAAGGTCGGCTACGAGAGGCCGCGACCCAATCAGACAACGGAAGCTTGAGCCCGAGAAACGACCCGTTCATCGAGAGGTACGCATCGAGCGTGCTTGTGCCACTCCCCTGCTCGATCTCGACATGCACGTGGCACCGCCCCGCAAACACAGACGCGACGGGCATGAAGGTTCAGTTCAGCCTTGACGGCATTGTGTGTGAGATGGCTCCGCCTGTCCGACTGCGTGCGCGGCTCGACGGGTGGTGCGACGTGATCCCCGCGTCCCGCGTCCGAGCTCGGTTGCAGCCGATCTGGCTACAGTCAGACGGCGCCGTCGCGCTTGAGGGCGGCGATCTCGTCGTCCCGGTAGCCGAGCTCGCGAAGGATCTCCTCCGTGTGCTCGCCACGCTCGGGGGCGGCGGACCGCATGGCAGGCGGCGTGCGCTCGAGGTTGACGCCGTGCCCGACGAGCCGGATCGGCCCGAGGGCCTTGCTCACCACGGGCCGCTCGACCGGCAGCCGCCGCACCTGGGCGTCCTCGAAGGCTTGCCTGACGTCGAGGATCGCCCCGGCTGGCACCCCCGCCTCGTCGAATCGCGTCTGCCACTCCGCGCGGTCGCGCGACACGAGCCGGCGCTCCAGCGCCTCGGTCATCTCCTCGCGGTGCCCGCGGCGCAAGTCGCTCGTCGCGAACCGTGGGTCGTCGATCAGCTCCGGCGCGTCGATGGCCCGGCAGAGCCGCTGGTAGAGCCGCTGGTTGGCGGCCTGGATGATCAGGCTCCCGTCCCGGCAGCGAAACACGCCCGTCGGCACTCCGACCGGATGGTAGTTGCCGGCCTGGCCCGGGACCTCGCCTCCGATGAGCCAGCGCGCGGCCTGAAGGTCCATCAGGCGGATCATCGCCTGGAGCAGCGAGGTATGCACCCACTGGCCCCGCCCCGAGCGCTCGCGCTCGAGGAGCGCGACCATGACCCCGTGGGCCGCCATCAGCCCGGCCGTGAGGTCGGCGATCGGGAGTCCCGCCCGCAGCGGGCCCTGGCCCGGGAACCCGTTGACGGTCATGAAGCCGGAGAGCCCCTGGGCGATCTGGTCGAGCCCCGCCCGATCGGCGTAGGGACCGACCTGCCCGAACCCGGAGATGCTCACGTAGACGAGCCGCGGGTTCATGGCCGACAGCGTCTCGTAGTCGATCCCGAGGCGATGCTTCACGCCGGGGCGGAAGTTCTCGGCGAAGACGTCCGCCTGGCGCACGAGCCGGTAGAGCACCTCGCGCCCCGCCTCGGACTTCAGGTTGAGCGTGAGACCCCGCTTGTTGGGGTGGAGGTTCTGGAAGTCGAAGCCGTGGCGGCCGCCGACGTCGTCGTCCTGCTCCTCAGGTAGCTCGACCTTCACGACCTGGGCGCCGAACTCCGAGAGCTGCCGGATGCAGGTGGGGCCCGTCCGGGCCCGGCAGAGGTCGACCACGCGGATGTGAGCCAGCGGCATGGCCTCTCCTCCAACCCCGATCAGGGGACGACCGTGACGCCGTGGTCCTCGAAGGCCACCCACACCGGCGTTCCCGCGGGCGCGGGGTGCGTGACCATACGGTCCACCACGAAGAGCTCCCCGACCGGCGTGGACACAGTGTATTCCATGTGCGTGCCCAGATAGGCGGCCTTGGCGATCCGGCCCTCGAGCGCCGGCCCCGCGGGCGGCGCGGTGGAGAGCCGGAGGGACTCGGGCCGCACGGCCACCTTCACCGGCCCCGGCGCGGCGCCCCGGTGCGGCAGGTTGAGCTCGACGCCGCCGACCCGCACCCGCCCCGCGACCCCGTTCCGCCCCGTGAGCTCGCCGTCGACGAGATTCGAGTCGCCGACGAAGTCGGCCACGAAGAGGCTCACCGGCGCCTCGTAGAGCTCCCGTGGCGTTCCGCTCTGGGCGATGGAGGCGTGGTCCATGACGATGATGCGATCGGAGACCGCGAGGGCTTCCTGCTGATCGTGCGTCACGTAGGCCACCGTGAGGCCGAGGCGCTGCTGGAGCTCGCGGATGTCCTCGCGGACCCGGCGCCGGAGCTTGGCGTCGAGGTTCGAGAGCGGCTCGTCGAAGCAGAGCACCTCGGGCTCGAGCACCAGGGCCCGCGCGACCGCGACCCGTTGCTGCTGCCCCCCCGAGAGCTCGGAGGGCAGCCGCGCATCGAGCCCCTGGAGGCCGACCAGGGTCAGCTTCTCCCGCGCCTGCTCGTGAGCCCGTCCCCGGGGCACGCCCGTGACGACCGGGCCGTAGGAGACGTTCTCGAGCACCGTCATGTGCGGGAAGAGCGCGTACGACTGGAACACCATGCTGACGTTTCGCTCGGTCGCCGGCCGGCGCGTGACGTCCCGCCCGCCAATCCGGACCTCCCCTGCGCTCGCCAGCTCGAGCCCGGCGATGAGGCGAAGGGTCGTCGTCTTGCCGCAGCCCGAGGGGCCGAGCAGCGTGACGAGCGTCGCCCGCTCGATCGTGAACGACACCTCGTTCACGGCGACGACGTCCCCGTAGCGCTTGGTCACACGGTGGAACTCGACCGCCGCGGCGCGGCCGCCGTCCTCTCTGGCCATCATGCCCCGCCTATCCGCCCGCCGTCTGGATTCCGAGGTCGGCGGGCGCCCGCCGCCCGAGCCGGCGCTCGCCGACGAGCCACTGGATGAGGAGGATCGCCGCCAGCATCACGACGATCAGGACCGACGAGTAGGCAATGGCCAGGCCGAACTCCCCCGCCTCGACCCGGCCGACGATGTATGCGGTGGCGAGGTTGTAACGCGCGCTGACCAGGAAGATCACCGCGCTGACCGCGGTCATCGCCCGGACGAAACTGTACACGAGAGCGGCCACGATCGCCGGGCGGAGGAGCGGCAGCACGACCCGGCGCATCGTCGTGCCCGTCCGGGCGCCCAGGGTGAGCGAGGCCTCGTCGAGGCTCCGGTCGATCTGCGAGAGCGCGGCGATTCCCGCCCGCACGCCGACCGGCATGTTACGGAACACGAAGCAGAGGACCAGGATCACGCCGGTGCCCGTGAGCTCGATGGGCGGCACGTTGAACGCGAGGATGTAGGCCACGCCGATGACCGTCCCCGGGATGGCGAAGGAGAGCATCGTGCCGAACTCGAACAGGCTCCGGCCCGCGAACCGCTGCCGCGCGAGCAGGTACGCGGTCAGCACGCCGATCGCGGCGGTGATGGGGGCCGAGATGGCGGCGATCTGGATCGTCGTCCAGAAGGAGTCCCACGCCGATCCCGTGAAGTGGAGGCCGCCCGACACCGCGCGCTCGACGCCGAAGCCCGTCACGAAGTACTCGAGGGTCGGCGTGTAGTCCCGCCCCATGGCCCGCACGAACCCCCCGACGATGATGACGGCATAGATCACGAGCGCCAGGATCCCCCACGGCAGGGCGAGCGCGTAGCAGCCCCAGCGGAGGGGCGCGGGGAGCGGAACCGGAAGGCCGGCGTCCCCCTTCCCGGTGACCGTGGTGTAGGCCACCCGGCCGAGCCACCGCTGCTGCGCGTAGAACGCCCCCAGCGTGAAGGCCAGCAGCACGATGGCGAGCACGGCCGCGCGGCCCTGATCGTGCGCCGCCCCCACCACGGCGAAGAAGATCTGGATGGACAAGAGCTCGTAGTTGCCCGACAGCACCAGGGGGTTGCCGAAGTCGGCCATGCTCTCCACGAAGCCCAGCAGGAACGCGTTCGCAACGCCCGGACGCATGAGCGGCCACGTCACCGTCCGGAACGTCGTCCAGCGGCTCGCCCGGAGCGTCTGCGCCGCCTCCTCGAGCGACGGGCTGATCCCCTGCACGACGCCGATCAGGACCAGGAACGCGATCGGCGCGAACGCGAGGAGCTGGGCGATCAGCACTCCCGGCAACCCGTAGATCCAGCGCGTCCGCGGAATCCCGAACCAGTCCGAGAGCAGGGCCGTGACGGCCCCCGCGCGGCCGAAGAGGAGGATCAGCGCGAGACCGATCACGAACGGCGGCGTGATGATCGGGAGCACGGACAGCGCGCGCAGAAGGGGCTTGGCCGGGAACCCGGTGCGGGTCGCGATGAGGGCGAAGGCCAGGCCGAGGACCGTCGTGCCGGCGCCCACGAGGACCGCGAGAAACAGCGTGTTCCAGGCCACACCGCACCGGAGCGGGCCGTAGAGGCAGTCGAGGCCCCAGATCGACCGGTTCGCGAGCTTGTGGAGGAAGACCGCCGGCGCGAGTGCACCACCTTCGTCGCGCACCGCGCTCGAGAGCACGGTGACGACCGGCCAGAAGACGAAGACCACCACGAGGCCGATGACGAGCCCGATCGCGCTGGTGAGGAAGGCATCGCCCTTCATGAACCCCCGGGCCGCCAGGCCGTGGCAGAGCAGCATGAGGCACGCCAGGGAGAGGAGGAACGCCCCCGCGCCGAAACCCGCCTGGCTGGGCCCGGGGGCGCCGAGGAGGTTCGCGAGCCAGGCCGCCGTCCAACCTCGGTGGCCGATGGCAAATCCCTGGAGAGCGATCCACGCGAGACCGCCCGCGCCCGCCACCACGAGCACGGTCGCGGCGCGCGGATCCTCCTTCGGGCGCCGCCACGCGAGACACGGCAGGAGAAGCGGCAACGCGGCGGGGAGGAGCCAGGGCCGGCCGTGAAGGATGCCCTGGAGCAGGGCCGACGCCGTGGCCGCGTCGGGATAGCTTCGAAGCCAGCCGGGGTCAAGCCACCCTTCCCCCGGAAGCGCGTACCACGGGAGGAGGGCGAAGGCCAGCCAGGCGAGCCCCAGCCAGCCCGTCGCCGCGCGGGTCATGCCGGGCCGGGGTCGAGGTCGATCGTGAAGGCGGAGACCCCCGCCCGCAGGGCCACCGGCAGGCCCGCGAGCGAGGGTCCCGCCGTCGTCACTTCGGGAGCGCCTTGACCTCCGTGTCCCACTTCTGGAGCAGGCGCTTCCTCTCGGCCGACGAGCCGTACTTGGCGAAGTCGTAGTTGATGAGCTTGATCTGCGCGAACTTGGGCGCCTGGGCCGGGATCGGCGCGCTCTTGTTCGAGGGCACCTGGTACGCCTTCGCCTGGGCGCCGATCGCCTGCGCCTCGGGCGTGAGCGCCCAGTCATACCATTTCTTGGCGTTCGCGAGGTTCGGGGCGCCCTTGACGATGCTCATCGAGCCGATCTCGTAGCCCGTGCCCTCGCACGGCGCCACGACCTTCACCGGACGGCCCTGGACCGCCCAGGTCACGATGTCGTGCATGAACGTGATGCCGACAAGCGTCTCGCCCTGGGCCATGGCCTGGGACGGCGCGGCGCCCGACTTCGTGTACTGGTTGATGTTCTTGTGGAGCTTCTTGAGGTAGTCGAAGCCCTTGTCCTCGCCCATGATCTGCACCATGGTCGCGAGCATCGTGTAGGACGTCCCCGAGGAGTTGGGGTCGGCCACCTGCACCTCGTCCTTGAGCTTCGGGTCGAGGAGATCCGCCCAGCACTTCGGCTCGGCCAGCCCCTTCTTGGCGAGGAGTTCCGTGTTGTAGCCGAATCCGAGGGCGCCCGCGTAGACCCCGACGGTCCGGTACTTCGACTGCTCGGCCTGGCGCACCGCCCACTCCTGGAGCTCGCCCAGCTTCGGCGACTTGTACTCGAGGGTGAGCCCCTCCTCCGCGGCCTGGAGGTGCGGGTCTCCGGTACCACCCCACCAGATGTCGCCCCGCGGGTTCGCGGCCTCGGCCTTGAGCTGAGCGTAGTTCTCGCCGGAGCTCTTGCGGGTCATGCTCACCTTGATGCCGGTGGCCCGCTCGAAGGCGGTCACCATCGCCCGGCACCATTCCTCCTGGGGCGTGCAGTAGAGCACCAGCTGGCCCTGGGCCCGGGCTACCCCGGGCACGAGACACGCGGCGAGCCCGGCAAGGAGCGCTACGAGGGTCCGGAGGGGTGATCGCATGCCTGCTGTCCTCCTCGTCGAGGATGTGGGGTCCTGGGCGGTCGCCGGAGAGACCCGAGCCCGGGCGGGCGTCCACGCCATGTTGCCCGATCGTAACGACGCGATGACATCCGCGTCAAGCGTGGGGCGCCTCGATTGACGGGTCAGAGCGCGGGTGCTAGTGTCCCCACCGGCGGTCTCGGGCGCAGCAACAACTAGCGGTGACCGGGGCCGGCGTCGCCCCCCGGGCCTCAACCAGGCCACGCGGAGGCCCCGGAGGATGCTCGTGACCACACTCGGCGCGGAGGTGGGGACACTGGTGGTACCCGGTGTCCGGACGCGTCGGAGGGTCAGCCGGGCGACGGTCGGGCTGGCGGCGGGACTGCTCGCGCCGACGCTCGTGTTCCTGCTGGTCTTCACCTACTGGCCCCTCGTGGTCTCCGTCCTCGGCTCCTTCCAGCGCTTCACCCAGGCCGGCGCCACCTCCCGGTGGGTTGGG
>JBGQGN010000032.1:0-14615 GCA_041497395.1 Methylomirabilia bacterium | reverse complement strand
CGGAGCGCCCGCCGGTGGACGTCGATCTCGTCACCGCGCAGGAAGAGCCGGTAGTCTGGCACCCCGATGACGTCGAGAGCTTCCGCGCTGAAGAGGGCACCGTTGAACAGGCACGCGTGGCCGGGCAAGAACTCCCGCGTGCCGAGGTCGTCGGGGCGCCGGATCCAGGAGAGTCCCAGCCGCATGAGGAAGGACAGGCGCCCCGGGTCGTCGACGTTCAGCACCACCGGGGCGACGAGGGCGAGGCCGTGCCGGGCCGCGCAGGCCAGCAGCTCCCGCAGGCAGTCGTCCGTTGCCGGCTTCCCGTCGTCGTCGATGAACCAGACCCACGAGGCGTCGTAGGCCAGCGCGGTCAGGGCGCCGAGGGCGAAGCCACCGGCGCTGCCGAGGTTGCGCCAGGACGGCACGTACGTGGAGGCTCCCGGGAAGGCGGCGACGAGGTCCGCCACCGAATGGTCGGGGCTGTTGTCGACGACGATCAGGTGGTCCACCGGCCGGCTCTGGCGGGCCAGGGCGCCGAGCAAGACGCCAAGGAGTTCCCGGCGCCGCCAGGTGACGACGATCGCCACGACCGACCCCAGCGCCAGGCGCTGAGCCACCGGCGTCCCCGCGCTCCTGGCCGCCACGGGCGGGACGGATCCCGCGACGAGAGTCACGCGCGCGCGCTCCGGGGCCGGAGGTACCGGTACGCTTGCCGGGCCAGCCTGAGCGGAAGCAGGCGCAACGCGAGGTATGCTCCGGTCCACGCGAGGTTACCGGGCGAGATCATGCAGAGCTCCGTCATCCCTCGAAGCCGAGCCGTGAGCTCCGTGGACACCTTGGCCCACGAGGACCTCCGGCGGAAGAGCGAATCGGAGACCCGATACCTCAGCAGCGGCTCCGCCAGGTTCGCGAACGTCCACCCGTACCGAGCCAGGTCCACCCACAGGTGCATGTCCTCGGAAAGATGCGACCGGTAGCGTGTACCGCCGGCGAAGACCTGCGCCCGAAAGACGACGGCCGGGTGCACGAACGGCGTCCGCTTGACGAGCCCTCGCTTCAGCGTACGGTCGTCCGTCGGCAGGAGCTTGAGGAACTCCTCTCCGGTGTCCTCGTCGAACTCCAGGCAGCCGGCACCGATGACGTCGACCTCGGGATGGCTGTCGAGGAAGGCAAGCTGCTTCTCCAGGCGCTGCGGATAGCAGACGTCGTCAGCATCCATCCGCGCGATGACCTCGCAGCCCTCGCGGAGGGACTCGTCGATCAGCCGGTTCAAGCCGACGGCCAGGCCCTCGTTCATCTCCGTGAACCGGAGGCGCACCCGGGTGTCGGTCAGGTCTTCGAGATAGGCGCGGACGTCGGCGGCTATGGGTCCGTCCCCGTAGATCCGCAGCACCAGGTCCGCGTACGTCTGCGCGAGGACGCTGGACACGGCATCGCGCAGCGGATCCAGCCGGTCACCGCGGTAGACGCACATGATGACCGACACCGGTGTCGCGCGCCAAGAGGAGGCAAGGGGAACCGGGCTTGCGGCCGGGCCCTGAGCGGGGGCCCGATCGTCACCCGGCGCCACGCCGTCGAGTCCACGCTCGCCCGCGCGCATCACCATTCCACCCTGCGGCACCACGCACGCTCGCCCGAGTCGCGCGCTATCCGAGGAAGTGCCGGTCCTGCTCCCGGCGCAAGCGGTCGCACAGCCGACCCTCCGGGGCCTCCACGTCCTCGTAGGTCAGGACCGTGTCGCGCGGGAGGTCGCGCCTGAGCGTGCAGCTCTCGACCAAGCCCATCGGCAGGAGCTTCGCGCGGGCGGCCACGGCCGATGCCCGTCACGAAACGGTGAAGGTTCATCTGGACTTCGCGGGTTCGAGCCCTGCCTCCCGGTACGCGCGCTGGGCGCCCTCGAGGTGGCGGTTGGCGATGGCGCAGAGCCTCATGCCGGGACCTGCGCTGACGATCTGGTTGGTGACGCCCCGTGCCATGAAGCCGGCGCCGATCCTCGCGACGCGTACCGGGTTTCCGGCTGCTTCGCGCGCTTTGAGGGTGGCGTCAACGATGATCATGCGGGCGACGCGCATTGAACACCCCGCGCGGGCGCTCGTCAAGGCGCGCGGTTTCGTCGCAGGGCCTCAGCTCGAAGCCAAACCGAGGCACTACCACCGCCTTCGTGGAGGCTTCGCTGGCTACCGCGGCGGGTGGGACGCGTCCCACCAGGCCGCGCCGGCGGCGCCGGCGGCGCCGAGCGCGAATCCCGCGACGACGTCGAGGGGCCAGTGGGCGTCGAGCACGATCCGGGAGAGTCCGACGGCGAGCGTCAGGGTCACGGCCACGAGCGCGATGGCCGCCCGGAGGGCACGCGGCAGCGTCGAGCGCCCGACCAGGTAGATCGTCGCGACGGCGAAGGCCGCGACGGCGGTAGCGTGCCCGCTCGGAAAGCCGAGGGCCGGGCCGCGGGGCCGGAGGCGACCCACCAGCTCCTGCAGGGCCTCACCGGCCAGCGGTGCCACGACGAGGGCCACGCCCCACAGCCACCACCGTCGGCGGGCGTGACGAGAGATGGCCAGGAGCACGAGGACTCCGGGAACGATCCCCCACCACGTGCCCAGGGGGCGGATGGTACGGGCGAGGGACCTCATCTCGAGAGACGAAGCTCCGCGGACAACGGCGCGCACCGCCGTCTCGCCCGGCAAGACGCCGGTCGCTGCCAGGACGGCGCTGACGGCGACGATGCCCGCCGCTGCCACCGCGGCGAGACCCCAGGCGTGCGAGGAAGCGCGCATCACGGAACGGAGGCGCTCACAAGCGGTCCCGCGCGGCCCCCTGCCAGTCGAGGCGCCGCCCTATGACGTGGACCGCGGAGTACACCAGGAACGAGAGGAGCGCCGCCAGGAGCGCGACCGCGTACACCTGGTCGCCGCGGTACTGCTGCATGGCGCGGTTGATCACGTAGCCGAGCCCCGAGCCCGAGATCATCCACTCGGCGGCGATGGCCACGATGATGCTCCCGCTGCCGGTGATCTCCTGCGCGGAGACGATGTACGGAAGCGCGTAGGGCAGGCGAACGTGGAGGAAGGTCTCGAGCGGGCTCGCGCTGAGGACGCGCATCCGGTCGAGCACCACCGGATCCGCGGCCAGAAAGCCCCGATACGTGTTGACCATGACGGGGAAGAATCCCGCCAGCACGACGATCGCCACCTTGGAGCCGAGCGTGTCGCCGAGCGCGAGCGACAGGACCGTGACCAGAGCCACGTAGGGCACGTTCCGGAGCGTGATCGCAGCCGGCATGACCAGCTGGCGCGCCACGGGGAGCGCGACCAGCAATGCGGCGAGGCCGATCCCCACGACGTTGGCGAGGACGTACCCCACCGCCGCGGCCTTCAGCGTCTCGATCAGGTGACGCGTGATGAGCGCGCGGTCGGCCACCAGCGCCTGGAAGACACGCTCGGGGCGCGGGATGACAAAGGCCGGCAGGCCCGTGGTCAGGATCGCGAGATACCAGAGGATCAGGATCGAGACGACCGGCAGCATGACCTGGATCAGCGCCCGGCCGAGGGCGCGTGTCATTGCGGCACGGTGGCGGACGCCCGGGCGCCGGCCCCCGCGGCCCGGAAGAGGAGCCGCCGGATGTGGGCGGTCGTCTCCACGAACCCCGGATCACGCCGGAACTCCGGACCGCGGGGGCGCGCCGCCGGCACCGGGACCAGCTCGAGGACGCGACCCGGGGCCGGGGAGAAGACCAGCACGCGGTCCGCCAGGAGCACCGCCTCGTCGATGTGATGCGTGACGAACAGGACCGTCTTGGGCCGCCGGGCGAGCTCCTGGCCGAGCCACTCGCCGAGCTCCTCCCGCTTCATCTCGTCGAGGGCCGAGAAGGGCTCGTCCATCAACAGCACGGGAGGATCGTGGGCCAGCGCGCTCGCGATGTTGACTCGCTGGAGCATGCCGCCCGAGAGATGGTGAGGGCGCTTCTCCTCGTGCCCTCCGAGCCCGAACTCCCGCAGGAGCTCGCCGGCGGGGAACCCCGCGCGCCGCGCGATGCGCTGGGTGAACAGGACGTCGTCGATGGCGCGCTTCCAGGGCAGGACGGCGGGCCGCTGCGACACGAGCCCCAGCAGGCGCTGCGCGCGGGCGGCGCCGGCTGGCTGGGGGCCGATCCGGACCTCGCCGCTCGACGGGGACTCGAGATCGGCGACGATCCGGAGGAGGGTCGTCTTGCCGCAGCCGGAGGGGCCGACCAGAGCGACGAACTCCCCGGCGCCCACCTCCAGATCCATTCGGTCCAGCGCGAGCGTCGCGCCGAAGCGGCGGGAGACACCGCGGATCGAGATCGGCCGCACGGGATCAGGCTCCGATCGACCGGCCGCGGCGCCAGGCGGCGCGGCCGGTCGTCCCGGCGGACCTTTTCTCGACTCGCCGCCCGGTCAGCGCTTGATGCCGGGGTTGAACCCGTTGGTCATCATCTCGTCGGCCGGGACGACACGCGGAATCTGCTCGTACTCCTTGTAGAAGGCCATCATCTCGTCCCAGACGGCCGGGTTCATCCAGAGGAGGCCGTTCTTCTTGGTGTCCTCGCTGGTGAACAGGGCGTTCTGGATCTTCCAGCGCCACGCGAGCTTGTCCGCCTTCTCGACCTGGTCCGGGAAGCTCGCCACCATCTGCACCGTCTCCTCGGGGTTCTCGAGGATGTACTGCATGGCCCGCGCCACGGCCCGTACGTAGCGCCGGACCAGATCGGGGTTCTCGCGGACGGTCTTCCCGGTGGCGAAGATGACGTCGGAATAGCTTCGGATCCCCCAGTCGGCGTAGCGCATCGCCTTCCAGGTCTTGCCCCGGAGGCGGGGCATCGCGTCGGGCTTGGCGATCTCCTGCTCGATCAGGTAGGGCTGGTTGGTCACCCAGCCCGTGAAGAAGTCGACGCGGCCCACCAGCAGCGGCTCGGCATTGGCCTGGACGACCTCCACCTTCACCTTCGAGAGATCCACTCCGTGCTTCTTGGCGAACGCCTTGAGGAAGATCTCGCCGTCGGACTGCATCCCGACGGTCTTGCCCTCGAGGTCCTTCGGCTTCGGGTCCGGGTCGGCGAGATTCCCCAGGGTGATGTAGCTGTAAGGGCCCCGCTGGAGGAGCGTTCCCACCGCCACGACGTCCACGGGATCCTTCGCGAGCCGGGCCTGGAAGACGTTGTTGCCGCCGGCCGTGATCCCGAAGGTCGCCTGCCCCGCTCCCACGATGGGCACGGGGTTCTTGCCCGGGCCGCCGTCCATGATGCGGTGCCGGATGCCTTCCTCGGTGAAGAAGCCCTTGGCCTCGGCGACCATGACGGGGGCGAACTCCCCGTTGCGGAGCCACCCGAGCTGGGTCCGGACCTCCGTCTGGGCGGCGGCCGGGGGCGGCGCGGCCCAGCCGAGGCCCCAACCGAGACCCAGGAGAAGCGAGAGGGCGAGCGGCAGCACGGGGCGGTGGCTAGCCATGGTGGCGGTCTCCTCCATAGCGGGCGTGAACGGAGAATTCCCGGAAGAGCGAACCGCCGCGCTCGTCGGCGCAGTGACAGCCGTCGGCGCGCTCGGGTTCGGCGGCGGCCTCGGCGAGAGCCTCCACCATCATGCGGGCCATGGCCGGTCCGCAGCGGCGATAGATCGACCGGAGGTCGGCGTGCTCGAACTCCCCGAGCCCCTCCGCCGGGTTCACCACGATCGAGAGAATGCCGAGACACATGCCGTACATCCGGGCCAGCCGGTACTCGGGGCCGGCCGTCTTGCCCACGAGATCGAGCCCGAGCCGGCGGTAGAGGCGGTCCTCCGTCGGCGTCTCGAACCAGGGGCCGGGGGTGTGAACGTAGAGGGCGCCGGGCTTGACCTTGGGACTCACGCCGGCCCCAGCCTGCGCCGCCAGGCGCGGCAGGCCACGCTCCGCGGCCCCCTCCAGGTTGCGGCCGAGCCCGGGGCACAGCGGCTCACGGAACCGAATGAGCCCCGGCGGCACCGGACGCGGCACGAGGCTGGAGAGGTCGAGGATGTCGCCCACCACGGCGAGGTCCCAGGGATGGAGGTCTTCGGCGACGCCGCCCGTGCTGTTGTCGACGATCACGCGACGGACCCCGGCGCGCTGCAGCACGTCGAACACGCGCTCGCTGGCCCGCGCGCTCATGCCCGGGGCATCCGATCGGTTCTCAGGGTCGATACCGTGCATCCACACGTAGAGGTAGTCCGTCGACCGGCGCGTGCGGCCATCGGTCAGCCGGCAGAGGCGGAAAGAGGGCGACGGGCCATACGGAGTCGCAACCTGGATGTCCGGCTGCACCACCTCGACCGACAGGTGCGGGTGGCCGTCCAGGGCGCCATCCGGGTAAGGGAAGGCCCACGTGCCGGACCCGCCGATGTGGGCGAGCTGTGCCGAGGGCGGTTCTGGCGTCACGTGGGGCGTCCGTGTCCGGCTCTGGGAGGCCCCCCGCGCACGACGCGGCAGGGATGTCCCGTCCGGGCGCGCTCAGGATAGTCGAGGACTCACGCGATCCACAAGAGGCGATCGCCCGCTTGCTGCAATCGCCGCCGCGTGAGGGCGGCGTCGGGAGGGTGCCGAGCGGTTGTGGCTCAGTTCGTGCGGAGTCCGGGGACGTGGTAGTTCAGGATGCGCAGCTCGAAGTCGGCCTCGCGGCCGGTCGGCGTGAGCTCGACGGCGAACGGGATGGACCGGCTGCCGAACTCCGACTGCAGGTAGGTCGTGCCGCGGCTGACGATGCCTCCCCCGGCGTCCAGGCCGAAGAAGGCGAGGGTCAGCCGGACCTCGGCGTCGATCGAGGGAGTCGTCCGTCCCACCGCCCGCACGACGGAGGCCTCCCGCTGGAGCGCCCACCGGATGGTGAAGAGCTGGTCGTTCGTCTGGAGGGGAAGCTCGGCCGGGACATCGATCCGGGGGGCAGCGGCGCACCCCGCCACTGCCACCAGCATGGCGAGCACCGGAAGCAGCCGCAGGACCGGATGGGAGGAACGCGGGTGGGCGGACGGGGCCAGGACCGTCATCTCGACTCCCTCCTGGCTCTTGAGACGGCCCGGTGCCCGGGCAGCGATTCGGGCGCTTCGCCTGCGAGTCCCCAGACCAGGATTCCCAGGCCGGCCACGACGAGGACCAGGGCCACGACCTCGGCCGATCCGACGGGCTCGCCGAGGACCAGAGCGCTCGTGAAGAGCCCGACGATGGGGATGCCGAGGGTTCCGATCGCGGCCACGGCGGCCGGTAGGCTCGCCACGAGCCGGAACCAGGCCCAGTGGCAGAAGATCACGCCGACCAGCGTCGCGTAGGCCGTGCTGAGGAGGGCGCCCGACGACAGGGAGCCCAGCCGGGACACGAGACCGGCGTCGCCGGAGCCGGCGTGGCGGACCACCGCGCCCAGGACGATCGGCACCGCCCCCAGCACGAGCTGCCAGCCCGTCAGGGCGGCCGTCGGGATCGTCCACCGATTGGCCTTGGTCAGCACGGTTCCGATCGCCCACGACACGGCGGCGCCCAGCATCAGGAGGGTGCCGGTCGGAGCTGCCCAGAGAGTACGTGCCTCGGGGGCGACGAGCGCGGCCATGCCGCCGAGCCCCAGGCCGAGGGCTACCAGCCGGGCTCGGGTGATCCGCTCGCCGACCAAGAGGCGCCCGAAGACCACGGTCCACAGCGGCATCGTGTAGGCGATGATCGCTGCCCGGCCCGCCTGGACCAGGGTGAGCCCGTAGGCCGAGCAGAGGTGCCACCCCGTGATGTTGAAGAAGGCGACCAGGGCCAGTGACCAGCGCTCCCCACGCGGCACGCGGAGGTTCTGGCCGCTCGCTCTGACCAGGACGAGGAGCCCGCCGCCGCCGACCAGGAGGCAGACCGTCCGGAACGTCCACGGGTCGAGCTCCCGGAGCGCGAGCTTCATGGCGGGCCAGTTGCCGCCCCAGAGGATGGTCAGCGCGCCGAGGAGGAGGATGCCTCCCAGCGGCCGATTGCTCAATGCGCCCCGCCCCTCGGCACGAGGAGCGGCGCGAGGAGATCGGCCGGTGTGGAGCGCGACGCGGCGCCGGGGGGCCCGGAGGCCGGGTCGGGGCGCCGCCGGGCGTCCACGCGCGTCAGCGCGCGCCGCGCCCGAGCACCTCGGTGATCGCGTCGACGTCGTAGACGCACCCGCCCCAGGTGCCGCCGCCGACCGCCTGGAGCGCCGCCCAGAGCCGGGTGTCCGGCGGGAGATCGGGATCGGCTGCGAGGTCGGGCCGGACCGACCGGCCGGCCAGCACGCGAGCGCCCTCGGCCGGGTCCCACTCGCGGTCGCCGTGCCCGACCAGGTCGATCGAGCCCTCGAGCCGGTTCCGGTCGATCACGATCCGGACCCGGTCTCCCTCGACGAGCTTGCCGATCGGGCCGCCGGCCAGCGCCTCGGGGGCGATGTGCCCGATGCACGCGCCCGTGGAGACGCCGGAGAAGCGCGCGTCCGTGAGCACGGCGATGTGCTTGCCGAACGACAGGTGCTTGAGCGCGGCCGTGATCTGGTAGATCTCCTCCATGCCCGAGCCCATCGGCCCGCGGCAGATCAGCACCAGAACGTCGCCCGCCTTCATACGCTCGGGCCCCGTGCTCTTGATCGCCGCGATCGCCGCGCGCTCCGTCGTGAAGACGCGCGCGGGCCCCGTCTTCCGGTAGACGCCGTCGGCGTCGACCACGGAGGGATCGATGGCCGTGCTCTTGATCACGGATCCCTCGGGCGCGAGGTTACCGCGCGGGAACGTGATCGTGCTGGTGAGCCCCCGGGCTCGCGCCTGCTCCGGCGACATGATCACGTCGTCGGGGTCCACGCCGTCCTGCGCGCGCAGGCGCTCCCGCAGGGCGAGCCGGCGCTCGGAGCCCTCCCACCAGTCGAGCGTCCGCCCGAGGGTGTCACCGGAGGCGGTGAGGCAGCCGAGCTCGAGGAGGCCGAGTCGCCGGAGGTGGAGCATCACCTCGGGCACGCCGCCGGCCATGAAGACGCGGATCGTCGGATGGTAACGCGGTCCGTTGGGCAGCACGTCGACGATCCGCGGGACACGACGATTGACCTCGGTCCAGTCGTCGACGGTCGGGCGCCGGAGGCCCGCCGCGTGGGCGATCGCCGTGAGGTGGAGCAAGAGATTGGTGGACCCACCGAATGCCGCGTGGACCATCATGGCGTTCCGCACGGCCGCGTCGGTGAGGATGTCGCGGGTGGCGAGCCCGCGCGCCTGGAGCTCGACGAGCGCGCGCGCAGATCGCCGGGCCGCGTCCAGCCAGATCGGCTGGCCCGACGGCGCCAGGGCCGAGTGGGGCAGGGCGAGGCCGAGCGCTTCGCCGACGACCTGGGACGTCGCCGCCGTTCCGAGGAACTGGCAGCCTCCGCCCGCCGACCCGCACGCGCGGCAGCCCATGTCGGCCGCGCGCTCCAGCGTGATCTCGCCGTGGGCGAAGCGCGCGCCGATGGACTGCACCGTGCCGGCGTCCTCCGCATCGCGGGCGGGGAGGGTCACCCCGCCCGGGACCAGGACGCAGGGCAGATCCCGCATCGCGGCGAGCGCCATCATCATCGCGGGGAGACCCTTGTCGCACGTGGCGACTCCGAGGACGCCGCGCCGCGTCGGGAGCGAGCGGATGAGCCGGCGGAAGACCTGGGCGGCGTCATTCCGGTACGGGAGGCTGTCCATCATCCCGACCGTGCCCTGGGTCCGGCCGTCGCAGGGGTCGGTGACGAAGCCGGCGAACGGCAGGCACTCCAGGCGGCGCAGCTCGCCCGCGGCCGCCTCCATCAGGAGACCCACCTCCCAGTGGCCCGTGTGGTAGCCGAGGGCGATCGGCCGGCCGTCGGGCGCGCGGATGCCGCCCTGGGTCGAGAGGATCAGGAACTGCGGGCGCCCGAGCTCGCGCGGATCCCACCCCATGCCCGCGTTCTGGGTCCAGCCGAAGAGATCGCCGCTGGGTCCGTCGAGGAGCATCTCCGGCGTCAGCGGGAGGCTGCCCGCCGGTCCGGCTCCCACCGTCTGGACGTCGAGAAGCCCCGACGTCGCCGCCGGGCTGCCGACGATCTCGTCGAAGCCGATGGCCGCTCGGTCCATCTTTCGTGCGCTCATCAAGACCCGCCTCCGCTCACCGAGGATTGTGGCGCGAACGCTCGGGAAGCCGCCGTGCCGCCCGGGCCAGTGTACACGCTCGCCGTCGCCGCCCGCCGGTCCATGAGGCGCGCTTTGCTGCCCGCCTCCAGGCGCGGCTAGAGTGGTGCGGCGTGGGTGCCCTTCTCTCGAGCCGTCTCGCCCGGGTGGGCAGCGTGTGCCTGTGGGGTGTTCTCGGTCGTGGCCCTGGTCCTCGGGGCGCTCCACAAGGCGCATCGGGCTCACGGCAACGACTTCACGATGTATCTCGACGCCGCGCAAGCCCTGATTGCCGGTCAGAACCCCTATGCGATCGGCGGGACCCTACCGTACATGTACCCGCTGTTCCTGGCCGCGGTGCTCGGGCCGCTGACGGCCATGCCCCGAGATGTGGCCATAGTCGCGTGGTTCCTCGTGAGCGCCGCCTCGCTCGTCGTCGCGGCGTGGGTAGCGGTCGGCCTGGCGCAGGAGCGACGCATTGTTCGACCCGGAGTGTCGCTGACCGTCCCGCTGGTCGCGCTCTGGTTCCTGCTCTTCGATCCCATCCAGAACAACCTGCTCAACGGGCAAGTCAACTTCCAGATTCTCCTGCTCTGCATGCTGTGCCTGAGGGCCTCCCTGGGGCGCCGAACGGTGGGGTCGGCGGCATCGCTGGCGGCCGCCATCGCCGTGAAGCTCACCCCGGCGTTGCTCCTCGGCTTCCTGGGCATCCGTCGACGGTGGGCCGCGATCGTCCTGTGCCTCGGCCTGAGCGCCGTGTCGTGCTCGCTCCCGTCGCCTTCCCCGGCGCGCAGGGCGGACAGGCCTACCGAACCTATCTGCACTCCATCCTCTTGCCGCGTCTGCATTCGGAATACCCTGCGCACCGCGGCGTCCGCTTCTCGGTGAACGGCGCTTTCGGGGCGCTCATACCGGGGTGGGACCAGGCCCTCTGGAGACGGGCGGTGGGCGCGAGCCTTCCGCTGCTCGGGCTCGCCGTCGTGGAGATCCTATCCCGGCGGCGGCGACCGGCCGGACAGGAGATCTGGGTCTTCTGCCTCTATCTCCTGGCGCAGCCGCTGGTGACCCCGCTCTCTGAGGTCCACCATCTCGTCTATGCGTTTCCGGCGGCAGGCCTGCTCGCTCTCCGCTCGCTGCCGGCAGGATCCGGACCTCGGGCCCGGTTACGTCCCGTCGGTCTCGCCGCCGCCTGGCTTCTGCTCGTCGGCGGGTGGATCGACCGTGACGGGCCCTACTTCTTCCTGGCCCTCTGCCTGATCGGCGCGCTCGTGGCCGCCGAGGCCCTGACAAGCTCCGCCCCGCGCACTACCGAGGGGCGCGGTCCGCTCAGCGCTCGCTGGTGAGCGCGCGCTCCGCCAGCGCCGGGGGGAGCCCGCCGCTGCCCGCGAGGCGGTCGTGGAAGTCGCGGAGGGTGGCCGTCCCGCTGTCACCCGCGCGCCCGAGGTGGCGCGCCCGGATCGCGAGGATCTCGAGGCAGCCCACCAGGTAGGCCGACGCCTGGGTGGGCCAGGCGGCATAGCGCGCGACCTCGGCCCGCGCCGTCGGCTCGGTGAGGTTCGCCCGCTCGACCATGAAGCGCCGCGCCTTCTCCAGCGTCATGTCGCCGGCGTGGAGGCTCGTGTCGACGACGATCCGCGCCGCGCGGAAGAGCATGGCCTCGACCTGGTAGAGCTCGTGCCGGGGGTCGGTGAAGAAGCCCTGCTCCCGCATCATGTGCTCGGCGTAGAGGGCCCAGCCTTCGGTGAAGTACGGCGTGCGGAACGTCAGGCGGACGGGGCTCGGGTGTGCCTTCATCGTGACGAGGTGCCAGTGATGGCCCGGGTACGCCTCGTGGACCGCGGTCGTGGGGATGCCCGCGTGGCTGTTGTTCTCCAGCCGCTGCTGGACCTCCTCGGGGGAGGCGTCGTCGGGCGGAAAGGGGACGAAGAAGTGGCCGCGCCGGGAGGGCGAGAACGCCGGCGGGCTCGCGTACGACGCCACCGCCAGCACCGGGCGCTGGAAGGGGGGCGACGGCTCCACGAGGCACTCCTCGCCCTCGGGGAGCGTCACCAGCCCCCGCTCGAGGAGGAAACGCCTCGCCCTCTCGGTCCAGTCGGCGTACGACCGGCGCATCGCCTCCGGGGATTCGGGGTGGTCGCGGTTCAGCTCCTGGAGGACGGTCGTCCAGTCCTCGGTTCCGGCCACCCGCCGCGCGAGCTCGCGCAGCTCGGCGGAGAGCCGCTCGTACTCCGTCCGCCCGCGCTCGCGAAGCTGTCTCGCATCGAGCGGGATGTGCTCCTTGTCTCGGAGGAGCCGGCTGTAGCGGGACTCCCCGAGCGCGAAATCCCCGGTGGCCCGGCTCCGGAGGTCCTCGAGAAACGCGGCGAATCCCTCGAAGGCCGCTGCGGCGACGGCCCCCGCCTCGGCCAGGGACGCCCGCAGGCCGGGGTCACGCGCCTCGGCCGAGAGGAGCGCGCGGACGTAGCGCGCCCCCGCGCGGGCCTGGCCCACTGCGCGGTCCACGAAGACGGGCGCGACGAGCTCGGGCGCCAGGTTGCGCCGTCCATGATCCAGGGCCTCCGGAATCGCGCGGAGGCGTGCGACGGCGTCGCGGACCAGCGCGGGCTCCGGACGCAGGCGGTGGAGGAACAGGCTGAACACGCCGTGGAGCCCGGGGTTGAGGTAGATCTCGGGCTGCCGGCGCCACCCCTCCCACTCGGCCATGATCGCCCGGCCGGTCAGGGCCGAGACGACAAGGTCGCGATCGATCCGCTCGCCCGGTCCGAGGCCGGCGTCGGGCGTCGCCCGGAACCGCTCCCGCCAGGCGGCACTCCGGCGGCGGCGCTCCTCGAACGCCTCGGCCGAGAGGTCGTCGAGCCGGCCGTCGAACTCGGTGAGGCCGAGGCCGCTGGCCATGACGGGGGCGGCCTCGTACTCCTCGGCGAGGAACTCCCGGCAGAGGGCGGCGAACGGGGTCACTGGCCGGTCGTCCGTCTCAGGACGCGCCTCGCCTCACCGCGGTGGCGGTCGCTGGCGGCCAGTCGCCGCGTCAGCTGACGTCTACCCGGCTCGCGAGCCAGCGCGCGGTGCGCAGGAGCCGCGCGTCACCGTGCCGCGGGCCGACCAGCTGGACCCCGATCGGCAGCCCGTTCGCCCCCTGCATGAGCGGCAGGGTGACGGCCGGCATGCCGGTGAGGGTCCACAGCGTGCAGAAGCTCGGATCGCCGGTCGAGTCGAGGCCGCGGGGTGCCTCGCCCGGGGCTGCCGGGGTGAGGATGGCGTCGTACCGCTGCTGGAACAGCTCCAGGAGGCCTTCCGCGAAGGCCGAGGCTCGGGCCCGCGCCAGCTGGTAGTCGAGGGCCCGCACGTCGCGCCCCCGCCCGAGCCGGACCCGGAGCGAGTCGGACAGGCGGTCTCGCCCCTCGTTCCACTCGCGGTCGAGGCTCGCGGCCATCTCGGCTTCCATGATGAGGCGATGCCACTCGAACGCGTCGTCGCACTGGATCAGCTCGACCTCTTCCAGCCGGTCGCCGAGGACCCCGGCCAGCTCCCTGAACGCCTCCTTCGTGTCGTCGGCGGTGCGCTCCCAGCGCGACGTCCGGATCAGCGCGAGCATTTGCGTCGTCGGCGGCTCCTCGGCGGCCACCTCGCGGAACGGGATGCGGGCGCGGGGCCGGGAGTCGGGGTCCCGCTCGTCGAACCCGACCAGCTGCTCGGCTAGGAGCGCGACGTCGTCGAGTGTCCGGGCGAACACGCCCACCGTGTCGAGCGTGCGCGAGAGCGGGAGGATTCCGTGACGCGGGATCAGGCCGTGGGTCGGCTTGAACCCGTACACACCGCAGAATGACGCGGGCCGGATCACGGAGCCGTTGGTCTGGCTGCCGAGCGCGACGGGGACCATGCCGGCGGCCACGGCGGCCGCGGACCCGCTCGAGGAGCCGCCCGGGGTGTGCGCGGCGCTGTGGGGGTTTCGTGTCTTCCCGGGCGCGTAGGCCGCGAACTCCGTGGTCACGGTCTTGCCCATGATCACGGCCCCGGCGGCCCGCAGCGCCGAGACGACGGTCGCGTCGCGGGAGGGCGTGCGCCCGGCGTGCAGCATCGAGCCGTTCTCGGTCGGCATGTCGGCGGTGTCGATGATGTCCTTCACGCCGACGGGGACGCCGTGGAGGGGGCCGGTCGGATGGCCCTCGGCGCGCCAGCGATCGGCCACCTGCGCCTGCTCGAGCGCGTAGTCTGGATCGAGGAACGCCCAAGCCTGGACCTCCGGCTCGACTTCGCGCACCCTCGCCAGACACGCCTCCACCAGCGGCACCGAGCTGATCGTCCCGTTTCGGATCAGCCGCGCCGCGTCGGACGCCGTGAGTGCGTGGAGGTTCGTCAGGTCCATCGGGCCTCGCGCGCCGGGCTCGGCCCGGCGGTCACTCAGCTCCCGTAGAGGAACTCCGGCAGCCAGAGCGTCATTCCCGGCCAGATGTACATTGGTGGCTCTCAAGCCTGGATGGGAGCCGACGCTCGGGAGGCACACTCCACCCCTCATCCCGCCGATTG
>JBGQGN010000031.1:0-14721 GCA_041497395.1 Methylomirabilia bacterium | reverse complement strand
TGCCTACCGAGGCACTGGTGGAACCCATGCGAGCAGAAGCAGCCGCGGCGTTCGGCGGACCCGTCGAGCTGGCGACCGACCTCGCTGAGCTCGAGTTGTGAGCCGGCCGGCCGTACCTGCCGCCCGGGCCGAGGCGGTGATGGCGAGCCGCCATGATGACGTCGGCGCGACGGCTTCGAACGGCAAACTATTATAATCTGGATGCGGGTGTTGAGCTCCTACGTCCTGCGAGGATGGCGGGGCGCGCTGGCGCGACGCTTCAGACCTTCACGCCTTGATCCCGTGCTTGGCCAGCAGGCGATGAAGCGTCTTCCGGTCGACGCCCGCCGTCTTCGCGGCCTGCGAGATGTTCCCCCCGTGTCGTCGAAGCAGATCGGTGAGGTACCCCTGAGCGAATGCTTGGAGCCAGGCCTCGCGGGCCTGGGCCAGGGGCAGGTCCTTGCCCGGAATCGCGGGAGCCGGACGACCGCGCCCGCGGACGTGATCGGGGAGATCCCGGACGCGGATCATCGGTCCGTCCGTCAGCACGCAGGCGCGCTCGATCACGTTCTGGAGCTCACGCACATTGCCAGGCCAGGCGTGGGCCTCCAGGCGCGCGAGCGCCTCCGGCTCGATGCCCTCGAGAGAATGCTCGCGGTTCCGCCCGTACCGGCGAAGGAAATGGTGCGCGAGAAGCCCCACGTCACCCGCCCGTTCGCGGAGAGGCGGCAACATGATCGTGATCACGTTGACACGGTAGAAGAGGTCGTCGCGGAACTCGCCCTTCCGGACGAGCTCCGCGGTGTCTCGGTTGGTCGCGGACACGAGACGGATGTCCACGTTCACGAACTTGGTCCCGCCGACCCGACGGATCTGCCGCTCCTGAAGCGCCCGGAGGAGCTTGGACTGGAGCGCTTGGGGCAGCTCGCCGATCTCGTCGAGGAAGAGCGTGCCCCGGTCGGCAACCTCGATCATCCCGGGCTTGGTGCGGTCCGCGCCGGTGAACGCGCCGCGCTCGTGACCGAACAGCTCGGACTCGAGCAGCGCATCGGGCAGCGCGGCGCAGTCCACAGGAACGAACACCTCGGCGGCCCGGGCGCTCTGGGCGTGGATCGCCCGGGCGATCAGCTCCTTCCCGGTTCCGGATTCTCCCTGGATCAGGATGTTGGCCTCGGACCGGGCGGCCTTCCGGACGAGGTCGAACACTGCCGTCATCGCCGGGCTCTTGCCGATGACCTGGTCGAAGCCCGCGCGCGACGCGAGCGGCTCCCGCAGCCGGCGATTCTCCTCGATCAGACGGCGCCGTTCGGCCGCACGCTCGACGGCCAGGCGGAGCACGTCGTTGGAAGGCAGTGGCTTCAGCAGGTAGTCGAACGCCCCCGCCCGCATGGCCTCGACCGCGGACTCGACCGTCCCGTGGCCAGTGATCATGATCACGACGACGTCGGGATCGAGCTCGAGGGCGCGGGCGAGAACCTGCATTCCATCCACCCGGGGCATCTTGAGATCGGTGAGGACGACGTCCGGGCGCTCGCTCTCGAGGAGCGCCAGCGCCCGCTCACCGTCGGTCGCGGTGACGCAGGGATAGTCCTCCCGACCGAGCAGCCGAGCCCAGTTGGCGACGACGTCGGGCTCGTCGTCCACGATCAGCACTCGCGGTTTCGTGCTCATGGCGCGCCCACCGAGAAATCAGGGTAGCACGGCGCGGACCGGGCGGCCGTTTCGGCCCGCCGAGAGGACGTCAGGCGGAAAGGCCCCCCAGGGCAGCCTGCACGGCCGTGTGGGACGGCCCTGTCGTGTCGACGCGGACGTGCTCGCCGGCGCCGAGCTCGGTGACGGGCTCGAATTCCGCGCGCACGCGTTCGAGCAGGGTCTCGCCGGCGTCGGAGATCGACGGGCCGGCGGCCCGTCGACGAAGCCGCTCCCGGAGCGTGGCCTCGTCGCAGACCGTCTCGGCGAACAGAAACCGCCGTCCGTGGCGCCGGGCCAGGTCCCGGGCGCGGAGCCGGAGTGCTCGCTCGCGAAACGTCGCGTCCAGGACAACGCCGCGCCCCGAGTCCAGCACCACGGCGGCCCTTCGGAACAGCTCGTCGAACGTCCGCGCCGAGAACGCCGCCGAGTAGGCGCCCGCCGGCGCCCGCTCGGTGGCGCGCACGCCCGCTAGCGTCTTCCGGACCCGGTCCGACGAGACGACAGGAACGCCCCTGGCCCGCCCGAGCGCCTCCGCCAGGGTGCTCTTGCCGCTTCCGATCAGCCCGCCGACCGCGATCACCGGCGGGGCGCCGGTCCGGGCCCCCGCGTAGGAGCGGGCGAGGTCGAACAGCGACCGCGCCTCCTCAGCCTTCCGGACCGTCTTCTCCCGAGGTGTGGACGGGTCGACGGCCAGGAAGGCGGCGACCTTCCCGCGCACCCAGGCGCGATACCCGGCATAGAAGTCGACAACACCATAGAGGTCGTGGTCGTCGGCCTCCAGCGCGAAGGCGGCCAGGAACAGCTCGGCGAGGTCGGCTCGCGAACGGGCGGTCAGCTCCATGGCGAGGAAGGACACGTCGGAGGCCGCGTCCCCGCTGCGGAGTCGCTCGTTGAACTCGACGCAGTCGATGACGATCGGCTCGGCACCCTCGAAGTAGACGTGCTCGAGCCGGAGATCGCCGTGCCCGTCGCGGATCCGCCCCTGCTCGACCCGCCCGCGGAACCGGTCGGATTGGCGCTCCAGAATCCCGAGCTGCCAGGCCCGCACGGCGTTGAACGTGTCCCGCGAAACGAACCGCCCGACGACTGGCTCCACCTGAACGAAGTTCTCGACGACGTTGTCGCGAATTAGCTCGATGGCGCCCCCCTCGGGCGCCGCGGCTGCATCCGTGAAGAAGCGGGCCAGCCGTTCCGCCAGGCGCGTCAGGTGATCCGGTGTCAGCGCATCCCGGCGGAGTAGCGCCTCCGCACTGCGTTCGTCCGCGAGCCGCCGCATGCGGACGGCGTAGTCCACGATGTCGCCCTCGGCGCCGAACCAGTGACCCTCCGGGCCGAGCCGAACCGGGACCACCTCGATGTAGACATCGGAGGCCAGCCGCCGGTTCAGGCGCACCTCGTCCTCGCAGCAGCGCCGGCGCCGCTCGAGCGTCGTGTAGTTCACAAACCCATAGTCGACAGGTCGCTTGAGCTTCCAGACTTCCCGGTCCGTGAGGAAGACCCAGGAGATATGCGTCGTGACCTGCGTGACCTGTGAAGGCCGAGGGGCCGGATAGGCCTCCGGACGCCGGAGGTCGTCGAGCATCGACGGGGCCGGCTCTTTCGTCACGGTCCCGTCCAGCGTGCCAGGGCCCTCAGCCACCCCCGTCGGTCGATCTCGGGGGCAGAGCTCGCTCGACGGCGTCGAGAAAGGCGGCATTGGAGAAAGGCTTGGCCAGGTATACCTCAACGCCGCTCTCGGTCGCCGCCCGCCTCGCCTCCGGGGAGTCGTAGGCGGTGATGAGGATCACGGGGATGGGCGGAACGTGGCCACGGGCGTGGCGCGTCACGGCCAGACCGTCCGCTCCGGGGAGCCGAAGGTCGGACACGACCAGATCCGGTTTCTCCCGGTCGATCAGCGCCAGCGCCTCAATTCCAGTATGAGCGCGAAGGGAAACATGGCCGAGGCGCAGGAGGAGGCGCTCGCAGTTCGCGACGAGATCGGGCTCGTCATCGACGACCAAGACGGTTCGCGTCAACCCCTTCTCCCTTGACGGGGACATAGCAATCGGGGTGCCATGTATGGGAAGACCGGGAATGTGGGAGACAACCCCCACGCAAACCCGCAGGGGGTTGCGTTTCTGGGGCACGGCCGCCCCAACGGGCGCGCCATGCCCCACCCCCCGAGGACATGGGTACCCAAACTCCTGATTCCCACGCGAACTCGCGCTGGCATCGCCGTTGCTTTTCACAGTTCGGCGGAAGATGAGCGCCCGGGCCAGCTGGCCAGGAGGTTGGTGACTGATGCTCGTGCGGGACGTCATGCAGACGAAGCTCTTCACGGTCACGCCCGAGACGACCCTCCCCGAGGCGATCCACCTGACCGGCCAGCGCGGGGTGCGCCACCTCCCCGTGCTCGAAGGGGAGCGGTTGGTGGGCATCCTGTCGGACCGCGATCTGAAACGGGCTATGGCGTCGCAGGCCACGAGTCTCGAGGCCCACGAGCTCAGGTATCTCCTCGACCATCTGCGCGTCGGAGAGATCATGACCCGAACGGTCATCAGGATCGGCCCGATGTTTCCCATCGAGGATGCAGCGCGGACGATGGTCATGGAAAAGATCGGCGCGCTCCCGGTCACGGATGGAGAGCGATTGGTCGGGCTCGTGACGGAGACGGACGTCCTGCGCCTGTTCGTGCGGGCCATGGGCGCCGGCGAGCCATCGAGCCGGTTCGAGGTTATCCTGGGCAACGAGCCTCACGCCCTCGCCGAGGCCGTGCAGGCGATTGAAGCGGCCGGGGGTGATATCTCGAGCCTGGTGACCCTGCCCTGCGGCGGCGGCCTCAAGGAGGCCGTCATCCGGGTCCGTACGATCAACCCGGCTCCGGTGGTCTGGGCGCTCGAGGCTCGGGGATTCTCCGCCCGGGGGACCTGGAGGGGATGATGGCGCGCCGCGGGATCGCAGGCATCGCCCTCATCTGGCTGCTGGCGTCGGGTCTCGGACTCAACCGGCTCGACGCCCAGAGCCGGGAGACACTCGTCACGCAGGGACGCCAGCTCTACACCGACAAGGGCTGCTACGGCTGTCACACGGTGGGGGCCAGCGGCACGCCCATCGCCCCGGACCTCCGCCGCGCGGCTTCGCGCTATCCGGAAGCGAGTCTGGCGCGGTGGCTGCGCGATCCGGCGGCCCAGGAGCCGACCCGCCACATGCCGAATCTCGACCTGAGCGAGGCCGAGGCGAGCGCCCTCGCCGCCTACCTCGCTTCGCTCCCCTGAGGGCGCGGCCCAGAATGAAGTTCGGCACCATCCTCGTTCCCCTCGACGGCTCGGCCTTGGCCGAGGTGGCCCTCCCGAAGGCCCTGGAGCTGGCGGAGGTGTCCGGCGCCCGCCTGCTCCTGCTTCGGGCGGCCCAGGCCCAGGCGCTGCCCGGGGTCGATCCCACCGAGGCCCAGGTAAGAGTGGTGAGCGAGGCGGAAGCCTACCTCGCCGAGATCCAGAAGCGCCTGGCCCCGCAGGGTCGCGTCAAGGTCGAGACCGCGGTCTGGTACGGTCCCGCCGCCTATGCGATCGTGGAGGCGGCCCGAGTCCGTAGGGTTGACGAGATCGTGATGACCACTCACGGCCGGAGCGGTCTGGGGCGACTCCTCCTCGGGAGCGTGGCGGAGTCGGTTCTGCGCGGCACCACCACCCCCATTCTGTTGCTCCGGGCGGAGGGCGCTCCCGTTCAGCCCCCGAGCGGCAACGCCAACGTCTGGGAGGCGCCATGAGAGTCTTCCGCCGTATCCTGTATGCGACCGACTTCTCCAGCGCATCACGCCCGGCGCTGACCCAGGCGATCTCCCTCGCCCGCGAGAATCGAGCGGCACTCCGGGTGGTCCATGTGCTGCCGCCACTGGTGCTGGGTGACGGCTCCGCATTCGTGCCCCCCGGGACCTACGAGACGATTGACCGGCGAGCCCGACAGCACGCGCAGAAGCAGCTCACCGCGCTCGTCGGCCGGGCACGGAAGGCTGGAGCGCGAGCAACGTCGCTCCTTCTGGTCGGCACGCCGCAGGAGCAGGTCCCGCGCGCAGCCCGGCGGATGCGCGCGGACTTGATCGTGATCGGGACCCACGGGCGCACAGGCATGTCGAAGGTCCTCCTCGGGAGCGTCGCAGAGCGCCTCGTCCGCCTCGCCCCCTGCCCGGTTCTGACGGTCCGGGGTCGTCGCTAGACACAGGAGGAGAGAACCATGCCACGCCAGGGAAGCCCGATTCAGCCGACCCGGTCGTAGAAGGCCGGCCGGCCACCCGAGCAGCGCCCGATGGCCCCGCGGGTGCGCCGTCGGCAGAAGACGGCGACGGCCGCTGTGCGAAAGGACACGATGCTGCTCCAGCCGGCCCAGGACACGCGCGCACGCTGGCCGGCCGCGAAGTCGAAGTTCAAGAAGCGGTAGCGGGCGGTTCCGTCCGAGCTGCGGTCCTTCGGGCACTCTGCTGCGACAGCTGCTCGAGTCCAGCGAGCCGGATGAGGAGGGCTGAGTCGCGCCCGGTCGTGCAGATCCTGAAGGCGGGCGTGGTCTACTTCGCGATCGTGTTTGGGACAGGATTCGTCCTTGGCCCCATCCGCATTCTCTGGGCCGTGCCGCGGTTCGGACCGAGGATGGCCGAGCTGATGGAGATGCCCATCATGCTCGCGGTCGTGATCGTGGCAGCCCGCTGGACTGTCCGGCGTCTCGCCGTGCCCGCTCTGCCGGCCCGCCGGCTCGGCATGGGAAGCGTCGCGCTCGCGCTCTTGCTGGCGGCAGAATTCACCCTCGCCCTTCGCCTCCGAGGCCTCTCGATCCCCGAATACGTTGCGAGCCTGGACCCGGTGTCAGGGCCGGTCTACGCCGGAACGCTGGGCGCCTTCGCTGTGATGCCGCTCCTCGTAGCCAGAAGCCCGGGCCGCCGGGACGGCCGGTAACGGCCACGCTCGCCAGAGGATCGACGTGGATGTAGCAGCGCCGCGGCGACAGGCTCCCGGGACGAGACATCCTGCGGCCCCGACGTTGCGACGAACGCTCCGACTCTGGCAGATTGCCGTGTCCGGCATCGGCGTCATCCTCGGAGCCGGGGTGTACGCGCTCATCGGCCCCGCCGCCGGCCTGGCGGGCAATGCACTGTGGCTCGCCTTCCTCCTGGCCGGCGTGGCCGCCGGCCTGACCGCGTACTCGTACGCGCGGCTGGCCACGATGCGGCCGAAGGACTCGCCCGAGTTCCAGTACACTACACTCGCCTTCGGACCGCGGATCGGCTTCCTGGCGGGCTGGTTGATGCTGGCCGCGGACCTGCTCGCCGTCGCCGCGGTCACTCTCGGCTTCGGTGGGTACCTCGCATACCTCCTCGGCACGCCGATCGTGGCGAACGCGCTGGTGCTCCTCGCGGTGACAGGCGTCTTTCTCCTGGCGGGCATCGGCGAGTCCGTCGCCCTCGCGATACTCCTGACGGTGGTGGAGGTTGCCGGGCTCGTGTTCGTCATCCTGATCGGTCTTCCCGACTGGGGCCGCATGAGCTTCTTCGAGATGCCTCACGGCGCGCCAGGCCTGTCCGCCGCCGCGGCACTGATCTTCTTCGCGTACTTGGGGTTCGACGAGATAGGGAACTTCGCCGAGGAAATGCGCCGGCCCGAGCGGGACCTCCCCCGCGCACTGTTGCTCTCGATGGCCGGCGCTACCCTGATCTACCTACTTGTGGCCGTGTCGGCGACGGCGGCCGTCGGCTGGCAGGGCCTCAGCACCTCCCCGGCACCCCTGGCGCTGGTCGCCAGGCAGAGCCTCGGGCCCGCGGCGGAGACGACGATCAGCGTCATCGCGCTGGCCGCGACGGCGAACACCGTGCTGCTCCTCCTGGTAGCGGCCGGACGCTCGGTGTACGGCATGGCCGCCAGCGGCGTCCTGCCCCGCCGGCTGGGCGCTGTCGGCAATCGTGGCGTCCCCACCCAGGCCACGCTCCTCGTCACCGGCATCTCGGGTATGCTCGCGCTCCTGGGCGACCTCGCGCGGGTGGCCGCCCTCACCGACGCGGCTGTCCTCCTGAGCTTCATGCTCGTCAACCTCAGCCTGCCCTGGGTGGTGAGCCGTCGAACCAAGGGTCCTCGCCTCGCTCGACGGCTGCTAGACTTGACCCTGCCCTCGCTGGCGTTTCTCATGTGTGGGTGGCTGCTCTTCCACACGGGATGGTCGAGCCTGGCTGTGGCCGGGGGTCTCGCGATCGTCGGGCTCGCCGTGGGGCGCTGCCGCCCAAATCGGGGCGTCGCCGCCCCACCACCGGCCGTGCGCCCGGAGGATGGGCGGCCTGGCTGAGCCCCAGGAATACGGCCTGTTCCCGCCACGTCGACGGAAGGCATCCTGGTTGCACATAGCCAGGTCTGTTGCGGGGTAGACGTCGGGCCCCGCCGCGATTGGGAGGTGCCATGTACAAGCGCGTGCTGATTCCCCTCGACGGTTCCGAGCTGGCCGAGGCCATCCTGCCCTTCGCCGAGCAGGTGGCGGGCCCGCTCGATGCGGAGGTTGTCCTCCTCCGCATCGTCGAACAGGTCTCCGCCGTCGAGGCGATCGCGTCAGCCGGCGTCATCGCACCCGATACGTTCACGATCCGCGAGATGGAGGCGAAACGCTACCTCCACGAAGTGGAGCGACGGCTATCCAAGAAGGGGCTTCGTGTTCGGACGCGGATCGCTCTCGGCTCGCCCGCTGAAGCAATCCTTGGCGCCATCCACACCAGTGTCGTCGACCTCGTTGCCATGACGACGCACGGCCGGTCCGGTCTCGGCCGCGCTCTGTTCGGGTCTGTCGCCGAATCCGTCCTTCGCGCCTCCCCGGTGCCGGTGCTCCTGATCCGGATGCCAGCCAAGCACACCTCTGCGACCGAGGAGTAGCGTGGGGGGGATGAGCGCCTCCTCAGCGCCGCAGGGCTCCCCAGCCCCTCGCCCGACGGCTGCACGCGCGTTGAAATACCCTCGGCACGAATTGACTGACGCCCGGAGGCCAAGCATGCGGGTCAGAGATTTGATGAGTCGGGACGTGGCGACCATTGACGACACCGCAACATGTCTCGAGGCCGTGAACCGGATGTGCCACCGGAAGATCCGCCACCTGCCCGTGCTGGACTCGGAGGGCGCGCTCGTCGGCCTCGTCACCGACCGCGACGTCCGCCACCGCTTGTTCGCCGCCGACGTCTACCGGCAGATCGGTCAGGTTCCCGTCACCACGCTCCTGCGGAACGCGCCGGTCCGCGATGTCATGTCGGCGCCCGTGCGCAGCGTCACCGCATCGGCCGAGGTGGCGGAAGCCGCCGAGCGGATGCGGCAGGACAAGGTGGGCTGTCTGCCCGTGGTCGAGGGCCAGCGCGTCGTTGGGATACTCACCGAGATCGACGTCCTACGCCACATCGCGGGCGCCGAGGTGTCGGAGAGCCCCGAGCTGGACATCGTGATCTCCTACCCGTGACCGAGGCGCGTCTGCGCCGGGGGAGGCAGGCCGGGGCGGGCCGCCGCCCGGAGGGAAGCATCCATGCGCAGGATCATCGGGGTCCCCGTCGGCGACCTCATGTCAGCGCCGGCTCTCACCGTGAAGCCTGAGACGCCGATCGATGAGCTGACACGGCTCTTCGCCGAGTACGAGTACAACGGCTTGCCCGTCGTGAATGACCTCAGGACTCTCCAGGGAATCGTGACGCAGCTGGACCTCTTCAAGCTCCACCTCCTGCCCTATCCTCAGTTCGTCCCCGCCATGGAGAGCGCCTGGGCCTCCTCGGTCGGCGCCATCATGAGCTCGAGCGTGATCACACTGTATCCGGTCGAGCCGGCGATCAGAGCGATGGCCCTGATGGTGGACTACCGCATCCGCACCATTCCGGTCGTGAACGACGCGGCGGGCGGCAAGGTGGTGGTCGGTGTCGTCACGCGCCGGGACCTGATGACCCTCCTCAAGGCCTGACGCCGGCGAGAATGAGGCCGATGGATGAGACATCGGGCGGCGTCTCGCCGCTCGACGCGCTCCTGCCGCCCGAGATGGCGCGCCGGGCCGAAGAGGCGGGCGTGCGGAAGTGTGGCATGGATGCCGTCACCACTTTCGTGCTGGCAGTTCTCGCGGGGGCGTTCATTGCCCTCGGCGGCGTTTTCGCCACCACCGCGCTGGCCGGGACCGGAGCAGCGCCCTGGGGCCCGATCCGGGTCTTGGCCGGCGTGGCATTCAGCGTGGGCCTCATCCTCGTCGTGGTGGGCGGGGCCGAGCTCTTCACCGGAAACAACCTCATCGTCATGGCGTGGGCGAGCAGGAGAGTGTCCACTCGAGCGCTCCTGCGCAACTGGCTGATCGTCTTCGCCGGGAATTTCGTGGGGGCGGGTGCCACCGCCGCGCTGGTGTACTTGGGCGGCGTGCATCGCGCGGGAGGCGGCGCCTTCGGGATCACCGCCCTCGCGATCGCGCACGCCAAGGTCGAGCTCGGCTTCGCGCAGGCCGTGGCGCTCGGCGTGCTCTGCAATACGCTGGTCTGCCTGGCCGTCTGGCTGACGCTGTCCGCCCGAACGACGGCCGACCGCGTCCTGGCCATCGTGCCGCCGATCAGCGCCTTCGTGGCGGCCGGTTTCGAGCACTCCGTCGCCAACATGTACTTCGTTCCGCTGGGCCTGCTGATCACCCGCCTGGACCCGGTCTTCGCCGCCACGGTCGGCGCGCCGGCCCCCTCGAGTCAGGCGCTCACGTGGAGCGCCTTCCTGGGCCGAAACCTCCTGCCCGTGACGATCGGCAACGTCATCGGCGGCGCGGTCCTGGTCGGCCTGGTCTACTGGTTCATCTACCTCCGGGGCCGAGCGGCAAGCCGCCCGGGAACGCCGGGCTCAGGCTCGTCCTGACGCACCGAACGCACGCGCCGAGCGTCGCATCGCGTCGAGCATTCGCGCGCTCCTGACTCGTGATCGAACCTCTGGGCCGTTTCGTGCCCTGGCTGCTCCCGGGGCCAGGGTGCCTCAGGTGGGACGGCGCCGCCCCACCCAGAATGGGCATCCCACCTGCCGCGGCCCCGTATCGCCCGCCATTTCGCACGCTTCCCCGTCATTCCGGCCCGGGCGCTTCCCGTGGCATCCGGGTTGCTCTCTGCCGCAGGCACCCAGCGTGAAAGGAGGGCGCACGTGAACGAGAACGACCATCCGAAGGGGGCGTTGCTCTTCATGCTCGTCTACCTCGCCCTGCTCGCCTTCATGTGGACCAACATGTACCTCAAGCTCTGGACCCGGTGAGGAGCGAGATGAAGCAGGGCACGACCGTCTACCTGTACGAACTGGCATGGATCCTGCCCAGCATCGCCATCCCGGTCGGGATGCTAGTGGCGCTCGCCGTCACCGCCTTCGGCGTCGGGATTCATCTTCCGAGCGACGCCGGGCGTGTCGACGTCACGAAGGTGGCGCAGACGCCGCCGTTCGACCAGCCCGGCGTGGTCCAGACTGGTTCCGATCGCTTCGAGGTCCGGATGGTCGCCGGCATCTGGAGCTTCACGCCGAGCGAGGTCCGCGTGCCGGCGGGCTCGACGGTGACGTTCGTCGCGACGAGCCGCGACATCGTCCACGGCCTCTATGTCGACCGGCACAACGTCAACGTGATGCTGCTCCCGGGCCAGATCGCGCGCGTGACGGCCCGTTTCGACCGCCCCGGGGAATACCCGTTCATCTGCCACGAGTATTGCGGGATCGCGCACCACACGATGTGGGGCAAGGTGATCGTGGAGGCCCGGCCATGACTCCAGCCACGTCGTCGGAGGCAGTCCTCGATCTCTCCGTGGAGCGTCGAGTGGCTGGCGCCAACCTGGCGGTGGCCCTCGTGGCGCTGTTCGGCGGAGTGACGGTGGGCCTCTTCCAGGCGCTCGAGCACGCGGGAGTGAACCTCTACCCGGCCCTCTCGCCGGTGATCCGATCCTACTATCACGGCCTCACGCTGCACGGCGTCCTGAACGTGCTCGTCTTCACCACGTTCTTCATCTGCGGATTCGTGCCGCTCCTGGTCGCGAAGGCCCTCGAGCGCCCGCTCTGGAGCGGACCGCTCGCCTGGCGCACGTTCTGGCTGATGACGGGCGGGCTCGTGCTCGCGGCCATTCCCCTCGTCGGGAACGCCGCCAGCGTGATGTTCACCTTCTACCCGCCCCTCAAGGCGCACTGGGCCTTCTACGTCGGCCTCACCCTGGTCGTCGCCGGCACGTGGCTGGTCACCCTGAACCTGGCGCTGACGCTCCGCGCCTGGCGTGCGCGGAATGCCGGGCAACGCACCCCGCTGGCGGCCTTCATGGGGATGGTGACGTTTGCCATGTGGTCGATCGCGTCGGTGGGGATCGCCAGCGAGATGCTGTTCATGCTCATCCCGTGGTCGCTGGGGCTCGTCAGCGGTACGGACCCGCTCCTGGCGCGCGCGCTCTTCTGGTTCACGGGACATCCGATCGTCTACTTCTGGCTGCTGCCGGCCTACATGTCCTGGTACACGCTCGTGCCCCGCCAGGCGGGCGGCAAGCTCTTCAGCGATCCGCTCGCCCGTACGTCCTTCATCCTGTTCCTCGTCCTCTCGACCCCGCTCGGCTTCCACCACCAGTACGCCGATCCGGGCATCCATCATCTGTGGAAGCTGGTCCATGCCTTCCTGACGTTCGCGGTCTTCTTCCCGAGCCTCCTCACGTTCTTCAACGTCGTCGCTTCACTCGAGAGCGGAGCCCGCGCACGGGGGGGCCGTGGCTGGGTGGCCTGGTTCGGGAAGCTGCCCTGGGGCGACCCGTCTGTCGCCGCGCAGGTCCTGGCGATGCTCCTGTTCGTCTTCGGCGGAGTGGGCGGCCTCATCAACGCCTCGTACAACCTGAACCTGGTCGTCCACAATACGGCCTGGATCCCGGGCCATCTCCACCTGACGGTGGGCACCGCCGTCACCCTGTCGTTCATGGGCATCACCTACTGGCTGGTTCCGGTCCTCCGGGGCCGCGCCCTCTGGAGCCGTCGCCTGGCGCTCGCCCAGGCCTGGCTCTGGTTCGTCGCGATGACGGTCTTCTCGCACGCCCAGCACAACGTCGGCCTTTTGGGCGCGCCGAGGCGCACGATGCTGAGCGCCGCTCCGTACCTCCGCCCGGAGTGGCACTCGGACCTCATGTGGGTCGGGATCGCAGGCACCGGGCTGTTCGTGAGCGCCCTTCTCTACTTCCTCAATATCGTGGGCACGCTCGTGTGGTCGCGGGGCCCCGCCCCCGAGATGCCGCGGTTCGCGGAGGCACTCTCCGGACCGGATCACGCGCCGGCCATTCTCGACCGCTGGCGGCCGTGGCTCGCGCTCGCGGCCGTGCTGATCCTCATCGCCTACGGCCCGTCCCTCGCCCACCTGATCGCCACCACACCGCTCAACGCGCCTGGCTTCCGGGTCTGGTGAGCGGGGCGGCCACCGCGCGGCGCCGATGAGCGGTACCCGGCCTGCTGGGGATCTCGCTGCCTTCTTCGACCCTCGCAGCGTCGCCGTCGTGGGGGCCTCGCGCGACCCGACGAAGGTCGGCGGGAGCGTCGTCGCCAACCTGCGCGCGGCAGGGTTCGAGGGACGGATCTGGCCCGTGAACCCCAGGGGCGACGTCGTCCAGGGGCTGCCCGCGACCGCATCGCTCCTCCAGATCGATGGCCCGGTCGACCTGGCGGTGATCGCAGTGCCGGCGCCCGCCGTCCTGCCGGCCCTGAAGGAATGCGTCACCAAGGGCGTGCGCGGCGCGGTGGTGATCTCCGCGGGGTTCCGCGAGGCCGGCGAGGCAGGCCGGGCACGCGAGGCCGAGCTGCGGGCCTGGCTCGCCACGCAGTCCATCCGTGTGCTCGGCCCCAATTGCCTTGGCTGGATCCGACCCTCACGCCGGTTCAATGCCACCTTCGCCCCGGGCATGCCGCCGGCGGGCGGCATCGCATTCGTCTCCCACTCGGGCGCCCTGGCGACGGCCATCCTGGACTGGGCGCGCGATCGCCGCCTGGGCTTTTCGCTCTTCGCAAGCCTCGGTAACCAGGCGGACCTCACCGAGTCCGACATCCTGGCGGCCGTGGCCGACGACCCCGAGACCCGCGTCATCGTGGCCTACCTCGAGGGCCTGGCCGACGGCCGGCGTTTCTTCGAGACGCTCCGCGCCACGACCCCCCGGAAGCCCGTGGTGCTCCTCAAGGCAGGGCGCTCGCCCGAAGGGGCGCGCGCCGTCTCCTCCCACACCGGCGCCCTCGCGGGCTCCGATGCGGTCTTCGACGCGGCCGTCCGCCAGGCCGGCGCGGTGCGGGTCGAAAGCGTCGCAGAGCTGTTCGACCTGGCCCGATGCCTCGCCAGCCAGCCGCTGCCGCGCGGGCGCCGCCTCCTCGTGGTCACCAATGGCGGCGGGCTTGGAGTCGTGGCGGCCGATGCCGCGCGCGCAGCCGGGCTCGAGGTCGCATCGCTCCCCGAGGCGGTCCGCCAGCGACTCGGCGCGGTGCTGCCGCCCACGGCGAGTCTGAACAATCCCGTCGACCTCGTGGGCGACGCGGACGCGGCCCGCTATGGAAACGCGCTTCACGCCCTCGGCCCCGATGCGGGCGTCGACGCCGCGCTGGTCATCATGACCGCGCAAGCCGCAACCGACGCCGTCGGGGTCGCCCGGGCTGTCCTCGGAGCCACCCGGGGCTGGTCGCGCCCGGTGGTGGCCGCGCTCGTGGGCGGCGCCCGCGTGGCGCCGGGGGTCCACATCCTCGAGGAGGCGGCGCTCCCCTGCTATCCCTTTCCGGAGCCCGCAGTCGCGGCCCTCGCGGGCATGGCCCTCGTCGCCGAGGGCCGCCGGACAGACCCGTGGACGGGGCCAGCCGCCGCGCCCCCCGCATCTGTCGTGGCGGAGATGACCCGCCTTGCGGCCGCCGGCGTGGAGCGGCTCGGCCTGGCCGAGCTATCCCCGATCCTGGCCGCCTACCGCATCCCCGTTCTGACCCCCCGCCTCGCCGAGAACTCCAAGGCCGCCGCCGCCATCGCGAGGGATGTCGGCCAGCCGGTGGCGCTCAAGATCGCGTCCCCTCAGATCAGCCACAAGACCGATGTCGGAGG
>JBGQGN010000030.1:0-14804 GCA_041497395.1 Methylomirabilia bacterium | reverse complement strand
GTCTCGTCGGCCGAAGAGGGAATGGCCAAGCCGGATCTCGAGATCTACCGGCGCGCGGCGGGACGGCTCGGGCTTCCGCCGTCGTCCTGCGTCTTCGTGGACGACTACGACGCGAACGTCCGCGCAGCCGAGGCGCTCGGAATGCGGGGGATCGTCTACCGCGTGGACCGCGGCCAGGACCTCGCGGCGCTCCTGGCGGGCGTCGGCGTCGTCAGTTAGACGGCGCCCGCATCGTCGAAGTAGTCCGAATCAACGCGCTTGAGCCGTCCGCCGACGAGCCAGATTGAGGTCAGGCGCCCAGCTCGGCGTCGAGGTCGAGCCGCCAGCGGTCGCGGGCGGCGAGAACGCGTACCCCCGTCTCGCGCGAGAGCGTCTCGGCCAGCTCCCAGGGGCGCGCCCGCAGCATGGTCAGCCCGAAGTGCGTGAGGATCGCCAGGCGGGGTCGCATGGCGATGATGAGCTGGCGGGCGTCGGGAAGGGCCAGATGAATCTCGTCCCGCGGCTCGCGATAGAC
The DNA here is from genome assembly GCA_041497395.1 of Methylomirabilia bacterium. GTDB lineage: Bacteria > Methylomirabilota > Methylomirabilia > Rokubacteriales > DASRDR01 > DASRDR01. The sequence goes on along the minus strand of JBGQGN010000030.1, from coordinate 14,290 downwards.
CACGTTGAGGATCAGGAGGTCCGCGCGTAACGCCGTCTCGATCTCCGGCAGGTACCCCGTGCACGCGACGAGCCCCACCGTCCAGTGGCGGCCCACGAAGCGGAGGCCGTAGGTCTCGACCGGGTGCTTGAGCTGGATCGGGGTCTCGAGAACGGGGCCGCGGTCGCCACCAATCGCATAGCGACCGCCCGGGACGAGGAACTCCGTGGAGGCCGGATAGCTCCGGACGTAGTGGAGGATCACCGGATCCTCGTCGTAGGCATCCCGCGGAGCCAGGACGCGGCCCCGCTTCTTGGTCCCGCCCTGCGTCATCGCCTCGATCATGGCGTTGATGTCGCCCGAATGATCGAGGTGCTTGTGCGTAAGGACGATGGCGTCGAGGATGCCCGGATCGAGGCCGAGCGCGCGGCCGCGCGCGTGCGCCAGGGCGCCGGGGCCGGGATCCACGCACACCCAGACCCCGTCGAGGCAGACCCAGAAGCCCCCCGTCGCGCGGGCCTGGAACGCCGTCGTCATGCGCCCGCCGCCCGTGCCCACGAACACGACCTGGTCGCCGTCGAGGCGGGGCGGCGGGGGCACGGCGGGCGCGCCCCTCAGGGCGCGTGGATCTCGGACGCCGCGTGGAGGTCCGAAATCAACCCGCGCGCGGCCGGGGGATCCTGGGAATCCTGGGGCTCGGCGGCCGGGACAGCTTCGACCGGTCGCACTCCCCGCTTCACCTGGTCACGGAGCTTGCAGAAGGCACAGACCTCGCCTGTCGTGGTCTGGCCGCACCGGACGCACTCGAGGAGCGTGACGGTCTCGCGCTCCTGGAAGAGTCCGCGCGCCTTGTCGAGGAACCCCTGGAGGAACATCGCCTTCGAGCCCGGCGACGTGTCCTCGAGGCGATTGAGCAGCTCCTTGTGGGTGATCGACGTCGCGCCCCGCGAGAACGGGCACTCCTCCACGATGTAGTCGATGCCGCGGAGGAACGCGTAGGCGGCGGTCTCACGCTCGCTCATCCGGAAGAGCGGCTTCACCCGGCGCGCGAGCCTCGGGTGTGTGGCCGCGAGAACCGGCATCTGCCGCGCGAGCGCCGACTCGTCCCAGCGCAGCGTCGAGCCGAACAGGGTCGCGGCCTCGTCGTCGAGGTTGTGCCCCGTGGCGACCACCGGGAACCCACCCTCCATCGCGGCGTGGTTCAGGATGTAGCGCTTCGAGAGCCCGCACGCGGAGCACGTCGGCCGCCGGGTCGCGGCCTTCACGGCAGGGATCGCCGCGCCCACCTCGTCGGCCACGGCCACGACGCGCAGGTCGAGCCCCCGCTCGGCGGCGAACGCCTCGCACCGGGCCTTCGAGGCGCGCGAGTAGTCGAAGATCCCGAGGTCGATGTAGAGGCCCGTGGTCCGATAGCCCGCGCCATGGAGCACTTCCCAGAGGGCCAGGGAGTCCTTCCCGCCGGACACCGCGACCAGGACCTGCTCGTCGCGCGTGAACATGCGCCACCGCCGGACCGTCTCCAGCACGTGGTGCTGGAAGAAGTTCAGGAAGTCGGGCCCGCAGAAGGCGGTGTTGTGACGCCGGAGCTCCAGCACGGCCCGGCCGCCGCACTTCCGGCACTTCACGACCGGCCCCCGGAGATCACCGGGCGGAGCTCCACCACGTCGTCGTCGGCCACGACCTCGTCGATGGTGAGCAGGTCACGCCCGCGGATCACCAGCACGGTCTCGGGTAGGACGCCCAACTCGGCCAGGAGCTCTCGCACCCGGCGGCGGCCGCTCAGCTCGACCTCGCGTCCCTGGTTGCGGAGGACGACCTTCATGGCGGGACACACTATACACCCCGCCTCGAGGCGGGCTCGGCCGGCCGGGCGACGCTGATCGGGGGCGACCGCGTCCCGGTCACGCAGGCTGGTCGAGTCCGCGCCGGGTTGGGTGGACGTGGAGGATCTTGCCGAACGTCGTGGCCAGAGGGATGTATCGTTTCACCGTCACGAGACGGGTCGCCGGCCACGCGTCGGCGGAGGAAGCTCGGGAGCCCCGCCAGGAGCCTCGCGCCAGCGAGGACGTCCGACGGGACCGCCGGAAGGCGTCCCGCCGGCGACTCCTCAGGCCGAGACGCGGCGCCGGCGCGTCCGGGCCACGGCCGACGCCTCCGGATTCAGCAAGAGCGGTGCGGGCGGCGGGCCGCCGCGCGCCACGGCCAGGATCGACTCCACGCAGCACTGGCCCATCGCCGCCTCGGCCGCAAGATCCGATCCCGCGGCGTGCGGCGTGACAACCACGTTGTCGAGGGTGAGGAGCGGCGAACCGGTCGGCGGCTCGCGGCGGAAGACGTCGAGCCCGGCGCCGGCGATCCGCCGGCTCACGAGCGCCTCGTGGAGAGCGGCCTCGTCCACCAGTCCGCCGCGCGCCGTGTTGATCAGGAACGCGCTCGGCTTCATGAGCTGGAGACGCGCGGCGTTGATGAGCCCGTCGGTCTCGGGAAGATGGGGCGCGTGCAGCGTGACGAAATCGGACTCCCGGAGCAGCTGCTCGAGCGACGTCAGCTCGATGCCATGGCTCCGCGCGTACGCCGCGTCGGGAGCCACGTCATGAGCCAGAACCCGCATCTCGTAGGCGCGGCAGCGCCGCGCCACCGCCCGCCCGATCCGCCCCAGCCCCACGATCCCGACCGTCGACCGCCAGAGACCCGGCCGGAACTCCCACCCCCAGCCTCCCGCCGTCACGCGCTGGTGGTAGACGACGACGTTCCGGGCGACGGCGCCCATCAGGGCGAGGGCGAGGTCCGCGACGGTCTCGTGGTTCGCCCCGAACGTCATCGCGACGTAGACACCGTGGCGCGTCGCCGCCGGAACGTCCACCTGGTCGTAGCCGACCCCGAACCGCGCGATCACCTCGAGGTCCCGCGCCTCGCGGAGCACGCGCTCCGTGTACGACTCGACGCCGGCGACCGTCGCGAAGACGCCGCGGAGCCCGTCGATCAGCTCCGCCTCGCCGTACGGGCGCCCGAGCGGACTGCGCAGCACCTCGAGGCCCGCGGCCTCGAGGTGAGTGAGATACGCCGACGGCCGGCTCGCCAGGAGCGACGGCACGACGAGAACCTTGAGCGGTGCGGGCATCCGGGGTCTCCTTGGAGGTGGAGGGAAATGGGGGGGCGCAAGGCCGGGATGGCTCCTCGGCCAATGTCACGGCGAGGCCGTGGGTCACGCGTCCGGCGCCTCGCGCCGGACGACGCGGCGGGCCTTCAGCTCGTAGCGCGGCAGGCTCCGGGCCGGCACGGCAGCCACCTCGATGCGGATCCCGAGATCACGCCGGAGCGCCGCGGCGATCCCGTCGACGGTCTCCCGCACGCTCTCCGCGGGTCGGCCGTCGCCGTCGATTTCGAGGAGAAGCCGGACCTCGTCCAGGACGCCGCGGCGAAACACCTCGATCTGGAACTCGTCCACCAGCGCGAAGCGGCGCACGATCCCCTCGAGGGCCGAGGGGAACACGTTGATGCCCCGCACGACCAGCATGTCGTCGACCCGGCCGAGGATGCCTCCCTCGAGGCGGGCGAACGTGCGGCCGCACGGACACGCCCCGGTGCCGAGCCGCACCCGGTCGCCCGATCGGTAGCGAAGCACGGGCGCCCCCCACCGGCCGAGGTTCGTGAGCGTCAGCTCGCCGATCTCGCCGGGCGCCATCGGTCGGCCACTGTCCGGGTCCAGCACCTCGGCGACGAATTCGAGCTCGTTCACATGGAGGCCCGCCTGCGCGACGCACTCGAACCCGTAGGCGCCCACCTCGGTCATGCCCGCATGATCGTACGCTCGGGCTCCCCAGAGCGACTCCAGGCGGCGGCGCACGGCCGGGATGCCCGCCCCTGGCTCGCCCGCGTGGACCGTGGTGCGGACGCCGAGCGCGGCGGGGTCGGCGCCCTGGGCGCGGGCGACCTCCGCGAGGTGGAGCCCGTAGGACGGCGTGCAGACGAGGGCCGTGGCGCCGAGATCCCGGATCGCGTGGAGACGCGTCGGGGAGTCCTGGCCGCCCCCCGGGATGGTCATTGCGCCGAGGATCCGCGCGCCCTCGAGCCCGGCCCAGAAGCCGACGAAGAGGCCGAACGAGAACGGGAAGAAGAGGCGGTCCTGCGGCCCCAGCCCCGCTCCCCGGAACACGAAGGCCCAGCAGCGCGCCCACCACGTCCACGACGCTTCGGTCTCGAGCCACCGGATCGGCGGGCCCGTGGTGCCCGAGGTCTGGAACACGCGCACGTAGCGGTCGAGCGGGTGCGTGTGATTGGTGCCGAACGGTGGGTGTGCCGCCTGGTCGGCCGCCAGCTCCGCCTTCGTGAGGCGCGGAAGCCTAGCGAAGTCCGCCCAGGAGCCGACGTCGCGCGGATCCCGCACACCGGCCGCCTGGAGACGTCCCCGCCAGAAGGCGTTCGAGCCCCAGACCTCGCCCAGCCCCGCGGCGAGCCGCTCCCATTGCCACCGCCGAAGGCTGTCGGGGGGCGCCGTCTCCCGCGCGCGGTCGAGGAACGGGACGTCGGGCGCCGCATCCGGGCGGCTCATGACTCGGCGACTCCTCGCGCGGCGCGCCTCACGGGAGGGAGAGCTGGCCCGTCATCACGATGACCCCCTGCCCGCCGACGCGGACGCGAGTCGCGCGACCGGGGACGCCGTGGACCTCGACGGCGATCCGCCCCGGGCGACCCTGGAAGTCCCCTTGCTCCCCCCGGAACCGCGCCACGCCGTCGGCGGCGACGAGACCGCCGATCTCCCAGAGCCACGCGCCGATGGCCGCGTGCGAGGACCCGCTCGCGAAGTCCTCCGGGATCCCGAAGTGCGGGATGAAGTTGCGGCTGTGGGTGAGGGCGCCCGGCTCCCGGGTCTCTCGCGTCGTGAGGACGATCCCGCGGACCCCGCGGTCCTTCGCGAGCCGCCCGAGCCGGCCGAGGTCGGGCGCCAGCGCCCGGAGCGCGTCGAGCGTGGCCACCGGGATCAGGAGGTCCTGCTCCGACGTCCGCGCGGGCGGTGCCCACCCGGCGACGGCTCCTGCGGGCAGTCCCAGGACCGCGAGAAACGGCGAGAGATCTCCACTCTCCGGCGCCCAGCGCGGACAGTCCGGCTCGAACCACGCGGTGGCGGAGGTCCCCGACCCCTCGAGCGTGATCGCGAGCCGGTGGCGCGGGGCTTCGAAGACGAGCTGACCGCGGGGGGCCTCGCCGCGTGCCGCAAGGACGTGCGCCGCCGCCACCGTGCCATGGCCGCAGAGCGTCAGCTCGATCCCGGCCGGCGAGTACCAGCGCAGCGCGCGATCGCCGCCTTTCGCGCCCGGACGGACGAACGCGGTCGCCGGCCGCGCCAGCTCCATCGCGACGGCCCGCATCGTGGCGTCGTCGAGGCCCGTCGCATCGGGCACGACGGCGGCGGGGTTGCCCGTGAAGGGTGTCGACGTGAAGGCGTCGACGAGGACGATCTCGACTGCCCTCACTGCGCTACCTTCGCTCCGCATTCCGATTGATCGGATGGCCTTCGGCCTGTGGCGGCCTGTGGCTCACGCGTCCTTGCCTGTGATCACCCAGAGCGTCCGCGCGGTGCCCGGCCCGACGTTCTCCCACGTGTGCGGAACGCCCCCATCGAGGTAGGCCGAATCACCGGCCTCGAGGAGGTGGCGCTCGCCGTTGTACTGGAGGGCGATCTTCCCGTCGAGGACGTACATGAGCTTCATCTGGCCGGGCTCGATCAGGACGCGCTCGGGCGGCACGCTCGCGCTCCGCCGCCCGAGCGTCGCGACCACGGCGCGCACCTTGCCCCGGAAGAGACCGGCCGCCAGGACCTCCCAGCGCTCGGTCGAGCCGTCGAAGCTGACGACCGCGTAGTCCTTCCGCCTCCCCAGATGCAGCTGCCCGTTCGGCGCCTGCTCGAAGAAGGCGGCGATCGGAAGACCGAGGGCACCCGCCAGTCGCCCCAGCGTGTGCAGGGAGGGCGTGAGCTTGTCGGATTCGATCTGGGAGACCAGGCTTGGCGTGAGGCCGGCCTTCTCGGCCAGGGCTTTCTGACGCATGCCGCGATCCGTCCGCAGCCCCCGGATCCGCGCGCCGAGGGACATCCGTCAGCTCCGGACGTACTCGAAGTCGACGGGATTCCCGTTGATGCCGCGGGCGGGTGGCGCGATCCAGCTGGCGAACTTCCCGCGCTCGACGACCGGGACCATCACGCTCTGCACGAAGGCCTTGTCCGTCTCGGTCGGCAACCACTCGGCGTGCCGCGCATCCCACTCGGCCTGGCTCACGACCCGCCCGTCGGGCGACACCCGGGCTTCCGCGAACGCTCCAATGGCCCGGTGGAAGCCCCGGTGTGGGAGCCGGAGCTCGAAGTCAACCCCGTGCTTCCGGATGATCTGGTTCCAGCGGTCGACGCCGCGCTGGCAATCGGCGATGTAGTCGTCCCGGAGCCGCTCGTTGAGCGACGTCAGGGCGGGCTCATCCCGCGCCATGATCCCGTCCCCCTCCAGCCGCATCACGGGGTAGGTCGCCTCGCGCAGAAGGTGGTCATCCGCCTTCTTCATCTCCTCGAATCGCCCCTTGAGGCCCGCGGTGTAGAAGTTGGCGGCGTTGGTCGAGATCTCCCCGCCGAACAGGTCGATCGAGACCGAGAAGTGGAAGTTGAGGTACCGCTGAATCGTCGGCAGGTCGATGGCCCCGTGCTTGCGGACGTCGTCCGTGCGGTGCTCCCGCATGAGCTCGCAGGTGCGCTGGACGACGCGCCCGAGGCCCGTCTCGCCGACGAACATGTGGTGCGCTTCCTCGGTCAGCATGAAGCGGCAGGTGCGGGAGAGGGGGTCGAACCCGCTCTCGGCGAGGCTCGCGAGCTGGTACTTGCCGTCCCGGTCGGTGAAGTACGTGAACATGAAGAACGAGAGCCAGTCGGGGGTCCTCTCGTTGAACGCGCCCAGGATGCGCGGCTTGTCGCGGTCCCCCGAGTGGCGCTGGAGCAGTGCCTCGGCCTCCTCCCGACCGTCCCGGCCGAAATGCGCGTGGAGGAGGTAGACCATCGCCCAGAGATGCCGGCCCTCCTCCACGTTGACCTGGAAGAGGTTGCGAAGGTCGTAGAGTGACGGGCACGTCCGTCCCAGCTGGCGCTGCTGCTCCACCGACGCGGGCTCGGTGTCTCCCTGCGTGACGATCAGCCGCCGGAGCGTGCCCCGGTACTCTCCCGGGACCTCCTGCCACGCCGGCTGCCCACGGTGGGCACCGAAGCCGATCGCCCGACTGGTCTCGGGCTCGGTCAGGAAGATCCCCCAGCGGTACTCGGGCATCCGCACGTAGTCGAAGTGCGCCCATCCCTGCGCGTCCACGCTCGTCGCCGTGCGGAGGTAGACGTCTCTCGCCTGGAAGCCCTCGGGGCCCATGTCGCTCCACCACTGGAGGAACCGCGGCTGCCACTCCTCCAGAGCCCGCAAGAGACGCCGGTTCTCGTGGAGGCTGACGTTGTTCGGAATGCGCTCCTGGTAGTCGATCGCCATCAGGCTCTCCTCCGATCGAACTCCGGGCGCTGGCCCGTCCCGTACACGCGGAGCGCCCCCCGCTCGCCCACCGCGTTCGCGCGCTGGAAGATCCAGTTCTGCCACGCCGACAGGCGCGCGAAGATCTTGCTCTCGACGGTTTCCGGTCCCCCGAATCTGAGCGAGGCCTCCATACCGGTCAGGGCGTCCGGCGAGAACGCCGCGCGCTCCTCGATCGCGATCCGGACCTCGTCGTCCCAGTCGATGTCGTCGGGCGTGAACGTCACGAGCCCGGCGTCCGCCGCGGCTCGCGCGTCGAGGTCCTCGCCGATCCGCCGCTTCAGCTCGTCGACCCGCTGGGGCTCTCCCAGGAACCGGCTCTGAAGACGCGTGAGCCCGTTGACCATCGGGTACGCCCCGAAGCTCAGCTCCCCCAGCCGGACCGTCGCCGCCCTGCCGATGGCGCCCTCCCGCGTGCCCTCCAGCATGTACGAGCGATCGGCCGCCAGCACGAGCTCGAGGAGGCTCCCCGCGAAGCACGAGCCGGGCTCGACCAGCGCGAAGATGGACCGGGAGGACACGTCGAGGCGCTTCAGGACCCGCTTCCAGAAGAGCCGGATCTCCCGCACGAGCCAGTCGGCCTGGTGATCGGCCAGGATCCGGTCGTACGCCGTCACGAGATCCGCGCTCCCCGTCGTGCGGAACACCCAGATCCCAACCGCCTCCTCGTTGGCGCGGAGGTGGAGGATCAGGTCGTCCAGCTCCCGTGCGAGCGCGAGCGGCCAGAAGGCGGCGCCCTGCGTGTGCAGCCCGGCTAGGTCGCCCGGCGGGGCGGCGGCCGGCGCCGCCACGGCGATCTCCGCCACGCCCCTGGCCCGATCGATCGCGCAGGTGAGGTGGCCGTACGCGATCCGATCCCCCTCGATCGTCCGGTCGAACGGCGACAGCGCGATTCCCCGCGCCGACGCGGGCCGGTCGCTCCGCTCCGCGAGCTGAGCCGCGCGGTTCCGGGCCGCTTCGGCGAGCCGGGACCGCGAGACGACCTCGTCGACCAGGCCCCACTCCACCGCCCGCTGACCCTTGATCCCTTCCTCGAGCGTGCAGAAGACGTCCGCCCGGTCCCGCCTGACGTGACGCTTGTCGATCAGGCGCGTGAGCCCGCCGGTGCCGGGCAGCACCGCGAGGAGGGGCACCTCGGGAAGCGACACGGCTGTGTTGCCGTCGTCCGCCATCACGATCCAGTCGGTCGCCAGGGCCAGCTCGAAGCCGCCGCCGGCGCAGGGCCCGTTCACGACGGTGAGGTAGCGCTGGCCGGAGAACGCGCTCGCCTCCTCCATCGCGTTCCGCGTCTCGTTCGTGAACTTGCAGAAGTTCACCTTCCAGCCGTGGCCGGACTGGCTCAACATGCGGATGTTGGCCCCGGCGCAGAACACCCGCTCCTTGAGCGAGGTGAGGACCACGGCGCCGACCTCGGGGTGCTCGAACCGGAGACGCTGAATGGCGTCGGCGAGCTCGATGTCGACGCCGAGGTCGTAGGAATTGAGCTTCAGCTCGTAGCCGGGCCGGAGCCCGCCGTCCTCCTGGACGTCCATCGCAAGCGTCGCCACGCGGCCCTCGACCGTCAGCTTCCAGTGCCGGTAGCGCGATGGACCCGTCCGGAAGTCCACCGGGGTTGTCGCCTGGGCCGCCGCGCGCTCCGTCATCCCGCCCTCGTCAGTCGACCCGCGACCCGTCGCGGGACCTGCCCCTCTGCCGCGTCGCCTTGATCCGCGCATCGATGCCGGCGTGAAACACGGAAGCGAGTGATCGGAGCGGCCCCAGCGCAGGATTCTCCGCGAGCGCGGGCGGCACCGTCGACGAGACCGACCTCACCCGGCGCCGCCCGCCCGGCCGGAGTGGTCGGGCGCGCCGACGGGCCCCGCCGGCGCCCAGACAAGGCGGAACACCCACGTCTTGCCCGCCCTGACGACGGGCTGGGTCTCGAGCACGAGGGTGCCATTCTCCATCGCGAAGCGCCGGACCAGGTCCGTGCCCACATTGTTGGGGAAGTCCGCAGCCGTCACACGGTGGACGATGATCCCGCGAGGCTCGTCCACCGCGTAAGTGCCGCAGTAGGCGAGGAACCCCTCGGTCGCGAGGCGCACCTCCTCGGCGGTCCCGCGGAGCCGGTCGCCGCTCGCGAAGTGAGGGCGGCCGAGGCGCATGAGGGTGGCCGACATGTACCCGTCGGCCCCGTAGATCAGGAACCCGACCGGGGCATCCCCGAAGGGCCGGGAGACGTCTCCGGCCGAGCTTCGCCCTTCGGACGACACGAGGCGCCACGTCCCGACGACCGACACCGACCCCATGGGCCGCTATCCCTCCTCCGCGGCCCGCGCCGACATCCCGGAGGGCCAGAGGCCCTCGAGGGGCAGCCCGGCCAGCTCCCGGAGGGCACGGGTGACGTACACCCGCGTCATGCGCTTCCGATAGTGATAGACGAGGTCGGTGTTGTCGAGCGGCTTCGCCGGCCGGGCCGCGGCTTCGGCCGCCCGGCTGATGGCCTCCGGGCCGAACAGTTGCCCGACGAGAACACGCGTGGCCTCGGGCACCTCGCGCGGCGTCGAGGCCACGGCCCCGAGGACGATCCGGGCGTCCTGGCACACGCCCCCCTCGACGCGCACCGCCGCCGCCACGCCCAGCACCGGGAAGTCGAACGCCCCCCGTCTGCGGAGCTTCCAGTAGGTGGCGCGCCAGCCGTCGACCGGGGGCAGGCGGAGCTCGGTCACGATCTCGTCGGGAGCCTTGCCGAGGTACTCGATGCCGTCGTCCCGGAAGAGTCCCGCGACCGGAATCCGGCGCTCGCCCCCGGGGCCGACCAGGGTCGCCTCGGCGCCGAGCGCCCACAGGACCGGGGCCGTGTCGGAGGAGGAAACGGCCCAGCAGCGGGTGCTGCCGGGCGCCACCAGGCAGATGTCGCCGTCCTTCTTCATGCAGAAGCCGATCGACCGGCGCCACTCGTAGGACTGGTTGTAGTAGTTGCAGCGCGTGTCGACGCAGACGTTGCCGCCGAGCGTCCCCATGTTGCGGAGCTGGGGTGTCGAGACCACGCCGGCCGCCCGCGCGAGGGCCGGGTAGCCGGTGACAACCTCGGGATGCTCCGCGACGCGGGTGAGCGTCGTGCCGGCGCCCACCACCAGGCCGTCCCGCGCGCTTCCCTGGATTCCCGCCAGCTCCCGGATCCCGCGGAGGCCCACCAGCACCCGCGGCTCCATCTGAAGACGCTTCATGTTGGGATAGAGGTCGGTGCCCCCGGCGACCACCGCGGCCTCGCGGCCGTGCTCGACGAGGAGCCCGACCGCCTCGGCCACGCTCCGCGGCGCGAAGTACCGGAAGGGCGGAAGCCGCATCATTGGGCTGACCCTCTCGACTGCCGCGCCTCGGGCCTGCGGCCCTCGCGCCGCGACGGCCTCTGGCCCCAGTCGGGAACGGCCTTCGGCCTGTGGCGACCCCGCCCATTGATCGAACGGCCTTCGGCCTGTGGCCGGGGGGCGGGGAGACGCCGCTCTCGCAAGCGATTCACGGGTGGGAACGCTCCTTCCCGTGGACCACGCCAGCCGCGCGCCCTTCGGGGTCGACCCAGGGCGGCGGAACGCGGGTCGGCTCGGGGAACTCCACGTGCGGGAGGCGCTCCGGGCCTACACGCGGCGCCTTGCCCTGGGCCTTCCGGTCCAGCGCTTTCAGAATCTTCTCGGGCGTGATCGGCACCTCGTCGATCCGCACGCCGATCGCGTCGTAGACCGCGTTGGCGACCGCCGGAATCACCGGAAGGAGCGGGCCCTGACCCGCCTCCTTGGCGCCGAAGGGTCCCTCGGGGTCCCGGGTCTCCACCAGGAGGGTCGTGATCTCCGGCGTCTCGAGCGTTGTCGGACTCTTGTACTCGAGCATGGACGGGATCTTGTGGAGCCCGTGGACGCGGAAGGCCGACTCCTCCATGAGGGCTTCCCCGAGCCCCATGTAGATGGAGCCCTCGACCTGGCCCTCCACGAGGAGCGGGTTGATCGCCGTCCCCCCGTCGTGGGCGATCCACACGTGGTCGACCCGGATGTCACCGGTCTCCGGATCGACCTCGAGCTCCACGGCGCAGGCCGAATAGGAGTACGCGGGCGTCGGGCCGACCCCCGACCCCTTGAACTTGGCGGCGCGCCGGGGCGGCGTGTACGAGCCGGCGGCGACGAGCGTCCCGAAGGCCGCCTCCGCCAGCCGCGCCGCCTCGTCGAAGGCCAGCCCGCGGGCCGGGGCGTCCCGCAGGAAGATCCGCCGGTCGCGGGCCTCGAGGTCCTCGGGCGAGGCCTCGAGCTTCTTCGCGGCCGCGGCGAGGAGCTGGTCCCGGAGCTTCTCGGCCGCCTCGCGGGCCGCGTTGCCCGTCATCAGCGTCACCCGCGAGGAGTACGAGCCGAGGTCCACGGGGGTGAGATCCGTGTCGGCGGTGACGACCCGCACGTCCTCCGGCCGGATGCCGAGGACCTCGGCGACGACGTACGCCAGGACCGAGTCCGATCCCTGCCCGATGTCGGTCGAGCCGCAGAACGCCGCAACGCCACCCCCGCGGTCGATCTTCACCATCACGCCCGAGTGCGGCATGTCGTTCCAGTAGATCGGGAGGCCCGCCCCGGACAGGTAGGCGGAGGCCGCAAACCCGATACCGCGGCCCGGAGGCAGCTTTCGGAACTTCTCCCGCCAGCCCGACGCCTCCACCACGCGGTCGATGCACTCGGGAAGGCCGCACGTCGTCACGGTGAGGTGGTTCACCGTCTTCCCGTGCTCGGGCACGACGGTGCGCCGCCGCATCTCCACCGGATCGAGGCCGAGCTCCTCGGCGATCTTGTCGAGGTGGACCTCGAGGGCGAACCGGGGCTGGGGCGTGCCGTGGCCGCGCTTCGGGCCGCAGGGCGGCTTGTTCGTGAAGACGCGGCATCCCTCGAACTTGTACCGGGCGATCCGGTAGGTCACGGTCTGGAGCGCCCCTGTGTAGAACGTCGACGCGACGCCGTAGGAGCCGTACGCCCCCCCATCGAGCCAGGTCCGGAAGTGGAGCGCCAGGATCTCGCCGTCCTTCCGGACGCCCGACCGCACCCACATGAGGACCGGATGGCGACCCCGGTGCGTGTAGAAAACCTCCTCGCGGGTGAGGGTCGTCTTGACCGGCCGGCCCGTGAGCTGGGCGAGCCGCGCCACCACCATCTCGTGGCTGAAGGGGTCGGACTTCCCCCCGAACCCGCCGCCGTTCGGCGTCGCGACGACGCGGATGTGGCTCATCGGCACCCCGAGGACCTTCCCGAGAGCCCGGTGAACGTAGTGCGGCGTCTGGGTCGAGGACCAGAGCGTGAGTTTCCCGTCCGGCGTCCACTGGGCGACGGCCGCGTGCTGCTCCATCGGGAGATGCGTGTTCCCCTCGAAGAAGAACACGTCCTCGCGGACGAGATCGGCCTCGCGAAACCCCTCCTCGACGTCGCCGAACTCGAGCGAGACCAGCTTGTGGATGTTGTGCCCGTCCCCGTACTCGTGGATCCGGTGAGTGCCTTCGCGGAGCGCGGCCTCGATCGACATGAGCGTATCGAGCGGCTCGTACTCGACGTCGATCAGCCGCGCGGCGGCCTCCGCCGTCTCCTCGTCCACGGCGGCGACGGCCGCCACGGGGTCTCCCACGAAGCGCACCTTCTCGACACAGAGGGGCTCCTCGTCCTGGCTCACGGGCATGATCCCGAACCGGACCGGGGGAAAGTCGCGCCCCGTGATGACCGCGTAGACGCCGGGCAGCGCCGCCGCGCGCGTCGTGTCGATCCGCCGGATGAGGGCGTGCGGGTGCTGGGCCCGGAGAAGCTTCGCGTACGCCATGCGCGGGAACGCGAGGTCGTCGGCGAAGCGTGTCTCGCCGGTCACCTTCGCCCAGGCGTCGACCTTATGGAGCCGGTGACCGACGACGGAGAGGCGTCGCTCGCGCGGGCTACTCACGGGCGGCTCCCGGCGCCTTGGCCGGCCGTCCGGCCGGCGGCGAGCTCGACGGCGTCAAGGATCTTCGTGTACCCCGTGCAGCGGCAGAGATTTCCGGCGATGGCGGCCCGGATCGTGTCGCGGTCGGGCCGTGGCGTGGCGTCCAGAAGGGCCCGGGCGGTGAGGAGGATCCCCGGCGTGCAGTACCCGCACTGCGCGGCCCCCAGCTCCGCGAAGGCCTGCTGGAGCGGGTCGAGCCGGCTCCCATCGGCGAGGCCCTCCACGGTCAGGATCGCCACGTCTTGACACTCGATCGCGAGGGCAAGGCAGGAGAGAACCGGCTGGCCATCGACGAGCACGGTGCAGGTGCCGCACTCTCCCAGCTCGCAGCCGTGCTTGGTCCCCGGCAGCGCGAGGTCCTCGCGCAGGACCTCGAGGAGCGTCCGGTGCACCGGGACGGCGACCTCGCGGCGCTCCCCGTTCACGGTCAGGGTCATGAGGCTCCGCATGACGTGCCCCCGACGGTTGATATTCAGCCTGGATGAAACCCAATTAATGAATACTGAATTCGGCAGGCCGCTGTCAACTCCCGGGCGCAGGCCGGATTGTGACTTAACCCATAACTTAAATTGGACGAGGCGCACCGGGTCCCAAGGGGGACCACGGACCCCCCTCGGCCCGGACGCGCCGAGGCGCCTCGCCCCCGCTGGCGCCACGCCCCAGGGTCGGCTATCGTCACCATGGTCCGGGGCAGGTCCCGCGTTCTGCAGTCGAGCGTGAGGAGCGCAACCGGCGGAGTGACGGCGACCGAATCGCGAACCGAACGGATGGAGGCGAGAGAGCGGACCATG
>JBGQGN010000029.1:0-15055 GCA_041497395.1 Methylomirabilia bacterium | reverse complement strand
CCAGCGTTGTTGACGAGGATGTCGATCCGTCCGAACCGCCCGAGCGCCTCGGATACGAGCCGCTCGAGGTCGCCGGCGCGCGTGACGTCAGCCGCCACGTCCAGGACCGCCGCACCTTCCGCCCGGAGCTTCCCGGCCGCCTCCGCGAGGCGCGTCGCGTCGCGCCCGCAGATCACGACGGCCGCCCCCTCGGCAACGAGCCGCCGGGCGGAGGCGAGCCCGAGCCCGTCGCTGCCGCCGGTGATGATCGCGACCTTCCCATGTAGTCCGAGATCCATCGACGCTCCCTCACGCTTGGCCGTTTCTACGCGCAGGAGGAATAGACCACCCTCTCGCGCGACCCGTCAAGCGGACCCGGGTGTCGCTACGGCCGCCAGACAACGCGCGAAACTTCCCGCCGGAGCTCGCCCCCGGGTGTCACAAGGGCGGGCATGGTCACCTGAGGTCGAGGCGATGGGTGACCCGACCACCGCCAGGTCGACCCCGCGCCGGCTCATTCGACTTCTACGCTAGGACCAGAAGGCCAGGGAACGACACTGCTCGGGGAAGCGACGCACGTAGCCCTGGAGCAGCGGTGAGAGCACATCCCGACAAGCCAGGGCATCACGAGCAGGGTCCGGTTGTGGGTCTGGAAGAGGCGGGTGGATGGTCACGATCTCCCGGCGCCCTTCCAGGTGAGACAGGACGGGGAGCGTGGGCGCTCCGGCGTGGCGACGGAGGGCCAGCCAGCCCGATCTGATGATCGCAGGACCGCCCGGCAGCGGAATCCGAAACGCCTCGACTCCAACCGGACCGTCAGCCGTGATGCACACGTGCTCCCCCTGACGGAGCAGACGGAGACCCCGGTGAAGACCCAGGACGCGGGTCTCCGGGCTCGACCCCGTGATGGACACGGTCGACTGGGAATCGAGCCACGACGGCCATCCCGGTCGAGCCCGCCGGCTCGACGCTTCCGGCCGCCCCAAGAACGTCACGCGAAACCCCGACAGCTGCAGCGGGAGCCAGATACACGGTGGGCCGAGATGAAAGCCCAGCAGGAGCGCCCCCGTTCCCTGTCGTACACCGGCCAGGTGCTCAACGCCGACGATGACGCGCCCGCGGCGAATCGTGTGAGGGTCCCGCATCCCGACGAGGGCGCCTCGCGCGAGAAAGCGGCCGTGATTGCGAAAGAGGGCGACGACGAGGGAGCGACGGCCAGAGGGCCCGGGTGGCTGCTGCGCGGCCCATACCCAAGCCCGCCTGAGTCGATCAGGCCGGACAACGGCGTGAGCCACGCCGAGAATTCCCATGATCTCCTCGCCGAGAGGCCAGGGCAGCAGATCCAGAACACGGGTGAGCATTCGAAGGGAGGGCGAGTACGCGGCGGGAGTGTCTTCCCAGAGCGCCAATCGATGCTCTGGTCCGGAAGCAGCCAGGCGAAGCTTCAAATCCGCGTTCGTGACCAGATCCACGCGGCCAGAGTACCGAGGGTGCGGAGGGCGTCCGGAGGAAGGTCGGCGGCGGCGGCGTCCGGGCCCGCGTCAAACGCCCGTTCACACGCCAAGATCACCTCCAGGAGCTCTACCGAGTCGAGCCAGAGGCCTCCTTCTCCGAGGGGAGTGTCCGGCTCCAGGTTCGCCGGAACTCGTTCGGGACCCGCGATCCGCACGACGATACCGCGTACGCGGTCGAACGCAGCGGCCCCCTCGAGCATGCGGTCCTCCCTACGGCGACGGAGAGGAGACGGACTCCGCCCCCCGGAGCCTGAGGTTGAACCGCCGGAGCTCGATCTGGGCGTTCGGGTTCGGCTTCCAGTCGAGCCGCCGCCGGACCCCGTACAGCGACATCGGCTGCAGAACCGGAATCCATGGCAGGTGCTCCAGAAAAATGGCGGTCATCTCGCGGTACGCCTGACGCCGGAACCGCTCGTCCATGCTGAACCGGGCCGCGTTGCCGAGCTCGTCGAACCGTGGGTGCCGCCAGACCCCGTGAATGCCGCCGGGGCCGAGCAGGCGCCACATCATGCCGTCGGGATCGGCCAGAGTCGAGAGTGGCGCGCCCCAGCGGATACCCTTGACGGTTCCCTCCCGCACCTTCGCGGCGAGAACGGCGTACTCGATGACCTCCATGCGAGCGTTGATGCCCACCTCACGCCACATGGCGACGATCGCCTCGCTCATCGGCTTGTCGTTGGCGAGGTGCCCCGCCCTGGACTCCAGGATGATCGGCTCGCCCCGATAGCCTGCCTCGGCGAGCCGCCGGCGGGCGAGGTTCGGATCGTAGGCCAGCGGTGGGAGCGAAGGGTCGTGAAAGGGCTCCTCGCGCGGGATGGGACCATTGGGCACCAGCCCCCGGCCGCGCCAGAGCTCCCGCACGATGGCGTCGCGGTCGATCGCTAGCGACAGCGCCTGCTTGACGAGCGGATCGCCGAGGGGCGGCCGGCGCGAGTCGACGACGAGGACGTGCAGGCCCGGGTAGAGCACCTCCTCCACGCGGGTGGCCGGATGATGCTCGATGCGATCGACGTGGTCCGGCGCGATGTCGGTGCTGATGTCCACTTCGCCGCGGAGCAGCGCGGCGACGCGGAGCGACATCTCCGGAATCGGCCTGAACACGACGCGCGTCGGGTCGATCCGTCCGCCCCAGTAGTCGGGCACCGCGTCGAGCACGAGCTGCTCACCCTTCGCCCGCTCGACGAACCGGAGCGGCCCCGTTCCAACAGGACGGGCGTTGAAGCCGTCGGCTCCTACCTCCTCGACGTAGCCCTTGGGCAGAATCTGTCCGCCGAAGTACGCGAGACGTGACGGCAAGAGCGGGTCGGGCTTCCACGTCCGGAATCGGACGCGACCCGCATCGGGTGTCTCGATCCGCTCGACGGTCGTGAAGACGGAGGCCAGGATCGTCTTGGCCTTGGGGTCGTATGTGCGCTCGATGCTGAACCTGACGTCGGCGGCCGTGAACGGGTCGCCGGTGTGGAACCGGACGCCGGTCCGGAGCTCGAATTCCCACGTTGTCGGCTCCAGGAGCTTCCAGCGGGTGGCGAGCGAGGGGTAGAGCCGGTTGTCGGCGCGTCGCGTGACCAGCGTGTCATAGATGTTGAAGATCGCTCCGAGGTCGCTGCTGAAGTGCGGATCCAGCTGGGTAATCCCCGCCCCCTGCGCGATGACTACGTCCTTCCCCGACGCCGTCTGGGCGCGGGCCACGCGCGTCCACGCGTCCGGCAATGCGGCCCCTCCGAAGGCCAGCCCTGCACCGCGAAGGATCGCCCGTCGGGGAATCATGGGATGGCCCCGCCGGCGGCTCCATCTCGGCCGGCTGGCCGTCGGCGCTCACTCGAGGAGAGCACGGCAAGCCATCCGATCGACCTTGCCGCCCGGAAGCCTCGGCAGCCGGTCGGTCATCCGAAGCACTCGTGGCTGGCACCAGGGTGCGAGAGTGTGCGCGGCATGCGCCCGCAGAGCGTCGGCTCCGAGGGACCGGCTGATCTCGACGAGAGCGCCGATGCTAAGGCCCATCGGACCGTCGAGCGGGACCACGGCGGCGTCCGTGACGCCCGGATGAGTCACGAGGGCCGCCGCGATCTCGGCGAGATTCACGAGGTGTCCGGCTCCGGTCTTGACGCAGTCGTCCTCGCGGCCCAGCAGGATCAGATACCCCGCCTCGTCCACGCGTCCGATGTCACGCGTCGGCCACCATCCGTCGCTCGTATCGGGCCGTTCGAGGTGCGGTGGAAACCCGTATCCGCCCATCGTCCAGGGCGTCCTCACCCAGATCCGCCCGGGCTGCCCCGAAGGTCGCGGCCTTCCCGGGCTGTCTCCGATCAAGAGGCCGGTGCCCGGGAGTGGACGCCCGAGGGTGTCCGGACGAACCTCGGCCGCCACGGCCGCATCCAGCGTGACCATCCCGCTCTCGGTGGTCGAGTAGCCGCTGCGGATGGGCGCTCCGAACCGATCCTGGAAGGCCCGCGCCACGGGCACCGGCACGCTCGTGCTCAGACACACCGGCGGGGCCTGGCATGGCCGCCGCCACGACGACCGAACCAGCGTGTCCACCATAGCCTGCGTGGCCGACCAGTAGCGGTACTCCCCCGACGCAAAGTGCGAGAGGACCGGGCCGGGTGCGAAACGCGCGAGCAGTGCGAGCGGTGACTCGAGCAGGGTCGCCGCCAGCACCGAGTTGTGCAGGCCGTTGCCGCGAAACAGCGGCATCGTGCCCAGGATCGCGCCGCCCCGAGGCAGACCGAAGGCCTCGAGACGGGCCGCCACCGCGGCGAGCACGCTCGGAAGCGCACGGTACACAGGCTTCGGCAGCGTGGTGGATCCGGACGTAAGAACGACCAGGCCCGGGCAGGAAAGGAAGGCGGTGTCCTCCTCGCCACGCCCTCCAGTGACGCGCGGCTCTGGCAACACCAGAGCGCCGAGGCCGCGCCGCGCCACCTCGGGAGCCAGCGCCCTCAGCTCGGGCAGAAGGACGATCGGTGTTCCGGGCGGGAGTGCCGGCGAGCTCCGCCAGCCGCGTGGATCGGGAGGGAGAAGGATCATAGGTGTGCGAAGCGTGGACAGCGCGAAGAACAGCGCGACCGCGAGCGGATCGGTGAGCATCGGCACGGCGAGCATGGTCGCGTCCGCGGACTCCGTCCGGATGGTGTCCCTCCAGTCGAGGGCGATGGCGGCCAGCTCTTCCGAAGGCCACCGTCTTCCCTCGAACAGGATGGTGGGCGGACGAAGGTTCAGCACCGTAGCGAGTCTACCGGGAGACGGAGAAACGCGTCAACGAACGCGCCCGCGCGCGCAAGACGTGTCCCTGACGCCGACACCTCCGGGCGATCACCCGAGGTCGGGATGGAGGGCGACCAGTCCTTCGATGAGCTCTCGGGTGATCTCCCGGAGAGCCGCCTCTCCGGTCTCGCGGGTCGCGAGCGAGGGATCGCCGCGCGCCCCGGTGCGGCTCCAGTCGGGGCCGGACCCCGGGTCCGCGTCGAAGACGACGGGCTGGTAGAAGACCGTGGCGGGGGCGGTGGCCATGTGGCCGTAGTCGGGCTCGGCTCGCTCCATTCGCACCGCGCCGGGCTCGATGGCGAGGACGAGGGACGTCTCGAGCTCGTCCGCGTGGCCGCCCAGCTTCTGCCCGAGGCGGGGCTTGATCGCGCGCCCGAGCGCGGCCAGGTCGGCGACCGCGACCCGCACGCCGTGCGTCGCATAGAAGTCCCGCACGACGACCCGGAGCGGCGCCTCCGTCGAGACGCCGGTGTTGATGACAGCCAGCCGGCGCGCCCCCTGGCCGACGAAGCCCGTCAGGATGTCGGTCAGGAGCGCCATGAAGGTCTCGGCGCGGAGGTGCTGGCTTCCCGGGTAGCGGGCGAAGGCGGGATAGTATCCGAAGGAGACGACGGGCGCCACGAGCACCGGCAGCGCCTCGGCGACGCGCCGCCCGAGCTCCCGGGCGACGAGGTAGTCGGTCCGGAGCGGGAGGTGCGGCCCGTGCTCCTTGGCCGCCGCGCCCACGGGCACCACGAGGACGGCTCCCGCGGCTATGCGCGCGCCCGCCTCCGGCCAGGTGAGGTCCTCCAGGAACGCGCCCCGCATCGTCCTCACCTCCCCTTGAGCCAGCGATCCAGGAACGCGCGCACCCAGGGACCCCAGATCGGCGCGCCGTTCTGGAAGAACAGGTGCGCCTCGTCGGCCGTGAGTCCGAATGACGGGAACACGCGCGCCGCGTGGGGCTTGCCGAGTCGCAGGAGCTCGGCGGCGAGCTCCCGGGTCGGCGCCGTGCTGTAGTCGTTCTCCGATTGGACGAGGCCGATCGGCATGGCGAGCTGCCGGGCGGCCTCGAGCATCGTCGCGCGGAGGGTGGGCGTCCGCTCCCAGTTCATCGCCGCACCGGCGAAGTCCACCGCGCAGCGGAGCCCGGGACGGCGGGCGGCGGCGAGGAGCGACATCACGCCGCCGAACGAGCTCCCGATAACCCCCATGCGACCGGCGGTCACCTCCGGGCGCGATCCGAGCCAGTCGACGGCGGCGACGACGTCGTCCGCCTCCCGCGCGAGACGCGCCGCCAGCGCCCGGTCGTACTCGGCGGTCCCGAGCTCGGCCGTCACCTCCTGGCGCCAGGTGGGTCCCCCGGAATTGCCGTACCCGCGGCGGTGCGGGAGGAGCACGGCGTAGCCCCACGCCGTGAGCACGACCGCCGTGCCCGGCCGGCAGAAGTCGCTCGTGCCGGGGTGAATCGTGCTCCCGTGGTTCAGGATCAGACCCGGGAACGGGCCGGCGCCCGCCGGCAGGTAGAGGTATGCGGCCAGGGTCCCTTCGCCGCTCGGGACGTGAGCCTCGACCGGCACCACCGGGCGCGCCGCATCCGGCTCAGCATCGGCGGAGGGGTCGGCGTCCGCGACCAGGACGAGGCGCTCGAACCGGTCGATCAGCGCCGTCATCCGGGCGCGGACGGCGCCGAACTCGGGACTCTGCCCGCGAGCCTCGAGGTCCTGCGCATGCGCCGTCGCGTCCGGAAAGGCGCACTCCCAGGTCACGTCGGGGCCGTCACCGCCGGGATCGGCCTTCGCGAGGATGCGGCCGGGCTGGAGGCCGAGCGTGACCCGCACCGCCGACGCCCACCGCCGCGTGGCGAGGACCTCGGCGGCGCGACCGAGCTTGGCGTAGTAGTGCGTGTGCTCGACGAGCATGGCAGGCCTCAGGCCGTTCGCCTCAAGGGCTCCGGCTCCGGGAAGTAGCAGCGCACCCAGCGGCCGGGCTGCTCTTCCGTGAGTGGGGGCTCGGCGGCGCGGCAGCGGGCCTCGGCCCGGGGGCAGCGTGTCTGGAACCGGCAGCCGGCCGGCGGGTCGAGCGGGCTCGGGATCTCGCCCGGCAGGACGGCCGGTGGCACGGCGTCGGGACCGGCCTCGGGCACCGCCGCCAGCAGCGCTCGCGTGTACGGGTGGCGCGGGTGGTCGAAGAGGGCTGCCTCCGGCGCGATCTCGACCAGCTGGCCGAGGTACATCACCGCCACGCGGTGGCTGACGTGACGCACGACCGCGAGGTTGTGGGAGATAAACAGGAGCGCGAGACCGAGCTGACGCTGAAGGTCGGCGAGCAGGTTCAGGACCTGCGCCTGGACCGAGACGTCGAGCGAGGACACGGCCTCGTCGCACACGAGGAGACGCGGGCCGAGGGCGAGGGCCCGCGCGATCCCGATGCGCTGCCGCTGGCCTCCGCTGAAGGCGTGGGGGTACCGCATCATGTAGCCTGGGGGCAGACCGACCGTGTCGAGCAGCTCGCCCACCCGCGCGGCCGCCGCCCTGCGCGTGGCGCCGAAGTTCCGGAGCGGCTCCCCGACGATGTCGCGGACGGTGAGGCGCGGGTTGAGCGACGAGTACGGGTCCTGAAAGACCACCTGGACCGCCCGGCGGAACTCCCGGAGCTGCCGCTCGGGAATGTCGGTGACGTCCCGCCCATCGAACACGATGCGCCCGGCCGTCGCCGGCAGGAGGCGCAGGACCAGCCGCCCGACCGTCGTCTTGCCGCATCCGCTCTCGCCCACGAGCCCGAGCGTCTCTCCCGGATCGACGTGAAAGGTGACGTCGTCCACCGCCCGGAGGACGCCCGCGCCGACCCGGAACTCCCGCACCAGACGCTCGACGGAAAGGAGCGGGGTCAGACTCTGGCCTCCCGACATCTCGGCCGTTGCATGCTCGGAAGAGGTGATCGTCGAGACATCACGGCCTGACTCCACCGGCGAGCTCGGCGGCGCGCCAGCAGCGGACCCGGCGCTCCGGCCCGTGCGGGTCGAGTGTCGGCGCCGCCTCGCGGCAGAGCGGGATCGCGTCGGGACACCGGGGATGGAAGCGGCACCCGACGGGAAGCGCCGACGGGACGGGGATGCTCCCCGCGATCGCCGACAGTCGCGCCCGCTTCTCGCGGACCCCGGGGACCACCGCCAGGAGAAGCCGCGTGTACGGGTGGCGCGGCTCGCGGAAGAGCTCCCGGGCGGGCGCCTCCTCGACGACCTGCCCCGCGTACATGACGACCACGCGGCTCGCCATCGCCGCCACCACCCCGAGATCGTGGCTGATGAGGAGCACCGCGGTGCCCGCGGCCCGGCCGAGGTCCCGCAGGAGCGCGAGGATCTGCGCCTGGATGGTGACGTCGAGCGCGGTCGTGGGCTCGTCGCCGACCAGGAGCCGCGGGCGGCACGCCATCGCCATCGCGATCATGACGCGCTGGCGCATCCCGCCCGAGAGCTGGTGCGGGTAGTCGCGCACGCGGCGCTCCGGGTCGGGAATGCCGACGTCGCGGAACAGGTCGATGGCGCGCGCGAGCGCTTCACGCCGCCCGAGCCCGAGATGCTCCTCGAGCACCTCCGCCACCTGGAAGCCGACCGGGAACAGCGGATTCAGGCTGGTCATCGGCTCCTGGAACACCATCGCGATCTGTCGCCCGCGCACCCGGAGCCACTCGCGCTCGGGCAGCGGCAGGAGATCCCGGCCGTCGAGACGGATCTGACCCGCATCGACCCGCCCCTGCTCGCCGAGGAGCCCGAGGATCGAGAGCGCGGTGACCGACTTGCCGGACCCGCTCTCCCCCACGAGCCCGACGACCTCACCCTCCCGCACGCTCAGCGAGACACCGTCGAGCACCGGCACCGGTCCCCGCGACGTCACGAAGGAGACGGAGAGGTCCCGGACCTCCAGAAGGTCGGTCATTCTACTCGCCGCGACGCCCGGGGCGGGCGCCGCGTCCCTCCGGTGGCGACTCGCCGCGACGCCCGGGGCGGGCGCCGCGTCCCTCCGGTGGTGGCCACCGGTCTCACCGGTCGCGCACCCGCGGGTCCAGGAGGTCGCGGAGCCCGTCCCCGAGCAGGTTGAAGCCGACGATCGTGATGCCGAGGACGACGCTCGCAGACAGGGCGAGGTACGGCTCCGTGCGGAGCGAGACCAGGCCGTCGCGGATCATGCCGCCCCAGGTGGGCAAGGGCTCCTGGACGCCGATGCCGAGGAAGCTGAGCGTCGCCTCGGCCATCACGATGAAGCCGACCCCGATCGAGGCCCGGACGATGAGGGGCGGCACGATGTTCGGGAGGACGTGCCGGAGCAGGATGGTGAGCGGCCGTGTCCCGCTCACGATGGCCGCGTCGACGAACAGCTCGGTCCGGAGCGCGAGCGTGAGGGACCGCGTCAGCCGCGCGATCCCCGGCCACCAGACGATCGCAAGCGCCACGATCACGGTCCGCGTGCCCGGCCCGAGCATCGCCGCCACCACGATCGCCAGGATCAGCTCCGGGAACGCGAAGACGACGTCCGCGCCCCGCATGAGGAGGGCATCGACCCAGCCGCCGAAGTAGCCGGCGACCATGCCCGCGAGGGTGCCCACGGTCAGCGTCAGCGCAAGGACCGAGACCGCGACCAGGAGCGAGATCCGGGCGCCGACGATGAGTCGGCTCAGCACGTCGCGACCGAGCGCATCCCCGCCCAGGAGGTGCGCCCGCGAGGGCTCGGCCCAGGCCGCCAGGAGGTCCGTGTCCTCGTACCGGTAGGGCGCCAGCCACGGCGCCCCGAGGGCCACGAGCGTGACCAGGGCGACCAGGAATCCACCGAGGCGCGCGTTCCGGCTCCGCTGGAAACGCCGCCAGAAATCCGACCCCGCGCGCTCGTCGAGACCCTCCAGCGCCGCGACCGGCGTGCCGGGGCCGGTCACGTGCGCCCCGCCCGGCCGGCTCCCAGGCGAATCCTCGGGTCGATGACGCCGTAGAGGAGGTCCACCACGAGGTTGAGACCGGCGTAGAAGAAGGTGAACAGCAGGACGATGGCCATCGTCACCGGGTAGTCGCGGGCGAAGATCGACTGGATCGCCATCCGCCCGAGCCCGGGGATGTTGAACAGCGTCTCGATGACGAACGTGCCGGACAGGAGCCCGCCGAGGATGATGCCGATCGTGGTGAGGAGCGGCACCAGCGTGTTGCGGAGCGCGTGACGGTAGACCACGAGCCGGCGGCTCAAACCCTTCGCCCGGGCGGTCCGGATGTAGTCCTGCTGCAGGACCTCGAGCATGTACGTGCGGGACAGCCGCGCGAGGTACGCGACCGGCGGGATGGCCAGGAGCAGCACGGGCAGGACCGCCTGCGAGAGGGTGCCCCAGCCGGCGACCGGCAGCCACCCGAGCCGGACGCTCAGGAGGTAGACGAGGAAGGCAGCCAGGGCGAAGTTCGGGATCGAGGTGCCGGCCACCAGCGCGAGGACCACGAGGGTGTCCCAGAGCGAGTTCCGCCGGAGGGCGACGAACGTCCCGAGGGCCACACCCAGGGGGACGGCGATCAGGAGCGCGGCACCGGCCAGGAGGGGGCTCACCAGGAGCCCGGGCGCGATCACGTCGATCACCGGCGTGCTCGCGAAGCGGAACGAGAGGCCGAAGTCCCCGCGGGCGATGCCGGTGACGTACGTGCCGAACTGCCGCCACAGCGGCCGGTCGAGCCCGTACTCGGCGCGGAGCCGGGCCTCGAGCGCCACGTCCCCCGAGCGGTCGCTCAGGAGCGTCATGATCGGGTCGCCGGGAACGAACTGGTTGGCGACGAAGGTCAGGACGACGGCCGCCAGCAGGACCGGCAACAGGCCGAGCGCGCGGCGAAGCGCGTACGCCCTCACCCGCGCGCGCTCACCCCGGCCGACGACGGCCCGCGGTCAGTTGACGCCTCCCGCCGCCTCCCAGCCCCCGGACATGCCGCGCACGCGCTCTCAGTTGAGCGTCACGGTGTTGAACGGCAGGAACCGGAAGGGGGTGAGGCGCACCCCCTGGACGTTCGGCTTCCGGAGCGCGATCTGCATCCGGACGACGAGCGGGCACGTGCCCCAGTCCGCGAGCAGCACCTGCTCCGCCGTGTGGTAGAGCCTGTACCGCGCCTGCGCGTCGGGGGTCCCCTGGGCGCGGTCGATCAGCTGGTCGAACTCGGCGTTCTTCCAGCGGGACCGGTTGAAGGGACTCGGGCCGTACCAGACCTGGGACAGGAAGTACAGCGCATCCGGGTAGTCGGCCGTCCACCCCCAGGGGAAGAACGGCACCTCGCCGGCATTCATTCGCTTGATGAAGGTCCCCCGCTCCTGGATCTCCACCTCGACCGGCATCCCGAGCACCTTCTTGAACTGGTCGGCGTAGTAGGCGAGCTCGTCCTTGAAGTTCGGCTCGCAGGTCAGCTTCACCGGCGGGAGACCCTTTCCGTCCGGGTAGCCGGCGTCAGCCATGAGCTGCTTGGCCCGGGCCGGGTCGTACGGGATGGGCTTCACGTTCGGGTTGTAGCCCGCCACGCCCGGCGTGATCTGGCCGTAGAGCGGCGCGCCGGCGCCGCCGTAGAGACCCCTGACCAGCCCCTCGCGATCGAACGAGAGGCAGATCGCCTCGCGGACACGCTTGTCCTTGAACGGAGCGTAGAGGCTCTGGTTCATGCCGAGGTAGCGGATCTGTGCCGCCGGCACGGCCAGGATCTCGTCCTTGAACTTCGGGTCCTTCAGCACGCGTCGCGCCTGGATGGCCTCGAGGTCGACCACGTCCAGCTCGTTGGCCTCGTACATGGAGACCGCGGTGTCGAAGCTGGGCACGATGAGCATCGAGATCTCGTCGACGGCCGGCGCCTGTCCCCAGTAGTCCCTGTGAGCCGCGAGCCGGACCTCCTGCCCGCGCTTCCAGTGCACGAACTTGAAGGGGCCGGTCCCAGCCGATACCTTCGTGTACCAGTCGGCGCCGTGCTGCGCCACGATACCGCTGTCCATGAACTGGAAGGGGTAGATCGGGAACAGCACGTCCGCCTTCGTGAACCGCACGTCCAGGGTGTACGGGTCGATTACCTTGACGCCCGAGAGCTGCGTCGCCTTCCCCTCCTGGATCTCCTGCGCCCCCTCGAGCACCTTGAGATAGGTGAGCGTGAGCCCGCCCTTGTTGCCGGGCAGGAGGATCTGCTCGAAGGTCCACTTGACGTCCTTCGCCGTGAACTCGCGCCCGCTGTGGAACTTGACCCCCTTGCGGAGGTGGAAGCGGAAGCCCTTGTTGTCGGGGTGGGCCTCCCAGCGCGTCGCGAGCGCCGGGGCAATGCCCCCGTCCTTGTCGAGCTCCGTGAACCCCTCGTAGAGGTTCCGCATCACATCCCCGGCCACCAGCTCCGAGAATGTGATCGGGTCGACCATCGCGGGGTCCGCACGGAGGTTCGTGCGCAGCACCTTCGCCTCGCCGGGCGCCGGGGCGGCGACGGCGAGGAGCGCGCTCGCGAGCAGGGCCAGGGCGGTACGGACTGGGTTTCCGAGGCTCATCAGGAACCTCCAGCTTTTGGCCGGGTCTTGGCGGGTTCGGGCGTCTTCGGGCTCCGACACGGTGACGGCGCCATTCTCGGCAGCGCCTCCCGCCAAGTCAAGGCAGGGCCGTGGCGCGCCGGGCGTCGGCGGCGCGAGAGCCCCGGCGACCCGGTCGTGGCGCACGGCCGGACCCAGACCGTGAGAGAGTATGGCGGGTCGTCCCCCGATCTCCGCGCGCGGAAAGGGGCTCGGCTTCGACGTCAACACATCCGCTCCGAGGAGGCAGGACATGCAGATCGGCGCCTTCATCTTCCCGACCGAGTACTCGATCCGCATCGACGAGCTGGCGCGCGCCCTCGAGGAGCGCGGCCTCGAGTCACTCTTCGTGACCGAGCACACCCACATCCCGGTGAGCCGCCGCACCCCCTGGCCCGGGGGCGGCCCCCTCCCGAAGGAGTACTCGCACACGCTGGACCCCTTCGTCGGGCTCGCGGCGGCGGCGGCCGTGACGTCGCGGCTTCGCCTCGGCACCGGCATCTGCCTCGTGATCCAGCACGACCCGATCGTCACCGCGAAGGAGGTGGCCAGCCTCGACTTCCTGTCCAACGGGCGCTTCCTCTTCGGCGTGGGCGCCGGCTGGAACGTCGAGGAGATCGAGCATCACGGGACCGCCTTCCCGACGCGCTTCCGCGTGATGCGCGAGCGGGTGCTGGCCATGAAGGAGATCTGGACGAAGGACGAGGCGGAGTTCCACGGGGAGTTCGTCCGTTTCGACCGCATCTGGTCCTATCCCAAGCCGGCCCAGAAGCCGCACCCGCCCGTTCTCCTGGGCGGCGAGGGGCCGCACACGCTCCGACGTGTGGTCGAGTTCTGCGACGGCTGGTTCCCGCGCGGGCGCGCGGGAGCCGACGCGATCCTGACCCAGCTCGAGGACCTCCGGGCCCAGGCCACGCGAGCCGGACGCGACCCGAAGACCATCTCGGTCTCCGTGTTCGGAGGCAAGACCGACTCCTCCACCCTCGACCGGTACCAGGCGGCCGCGATCGACCGCGTCGTCCTCCCGTTGCCCTCCGAGGGACGGGAGCGTGTCCTGCCCCTCCTCGACCAGTACGCCGCCCTCCTCCGTTGACCGGCTCGCGTTGAACGGCTGGCATTGATTGGCTGGCGCTAGCCGGCTGGCCTGGTGGTACGAGAGACGATGAGACGGGCCCACCCCGGGGTCTTCGTCCTCTTGCTGGGCGTGGTCATCCTCTACACATGGCCGCTGGTGACCGACCTCGCTCACCTGTACCCGGACAACCCCGACGCGCGCGTCCTCACATGGGCGATGGTCACGGCCTTCCGGAATCTCGTGACGCAGCCTCACGCCCTCATGCAGGGAAACGCCTTCTATCCCGTCGGGTTGAGCCTCACCTTCAGCGAGCCGCTCTTCACGCCGGCTCTCGTGGCCGGACCCATTCACGCGATGACCGGCAACCCGGTGCTCGCCTACAACGTGACGCTGATCCTCTTCTGGGCGCTCTCGGGCTGGGCCATGTACGCCGTCGCCATCCGCCTGACGCGCGATCGCGCGGCCGCCCTGATGGCCGCGGCGATCTTCACGTTGTGCCCGTACCGCACCGACATGTACCTCGAATTCAACATGGAGATGACCTTCGGGATCCCGCTGGCGGTCTACGCGCTGGTGCGCTTCCTCGAGTCGCAGCGCGCACGGTACCTGGCCGTCTTCGGCCTGGTCTTCTGGCTCCAGGCGATCTCGGTCCTCTACTACGCGGTGATCCTCGCGTGCGCGCTGGCCGTCGTGGCCCTCCAGTACGCGGCTCTCCGCTGGTCCGGCTGGCGTGCCCGCACGCCGCTGATGGCCGCCGTGGGCGGGGGGGCGCTCGGCCTAGCGCTGGCGCCGGTGATGTGGCCCTTCCTCGTGACCCGGCGCGAGCTCGGCTTCGAGCGCCGGCTCTCCGAGGTCGAGGAGCGGTCGGCGGAGATACTGAGCTATCTCGAGGTGCGACCGAACTGGCTCTACCGGGTGGATGCTCCCGGCTACTACTACGAGGCGTCCCTGTTCATGGGCGGCGTGGCCCTCTGTCTCGCCGTGATCGGCATCCTCTGGCTCCGGCGTGATCGGTCCGTTCCCCGGGGCTGGCCCGAGCGATCGCTGTCGGTGACCGTTGGCGTCGCGCTCGCTCTCGGGGGTCTCGTGCTGGCCACCGCCGGGCGTGGCGGTGGCAGGCTCCCGAGGGCGCTGTCCTTCACGGTCATCGGGGTGGCGCTGCTGGCGATGCTGCTCGCCCGGGAGGCGGTGGACGGGTGGCGGCGCCGGCAGCGCGGGCTCGCCGACCGGCGCCTCGACCGGCGCGACTGGGTCTTGCTCCTGCTCGGGCTGTCGCTCTTTGCCTTCCTGCTCTCGCTCGGCCCCGTCGTGCACTTCGCCGCCCGGCCCATCGGTCCCGGCCTCTACGCCTGGCTCCACCCGTATCTCCTGCCGCTGCGGGCACTCCGCGCCGCCAACCGGATCGGCGTCCTCGCGGTCTTCGCCGTGTCGCTCCTCGCGGCCTTCGGCGTGACGTGGCTCCGTGTCCATCTTCCCCGACGGGTCTTCGTCCCCGTGGTGAGCGCACTCGGTCTCCTGCTTGCACTGGAGTACGCGACGTTTCCGCTCGCCTACGGCCGGGTGCCGTCGCTCGCACGCCCGGTGGACGCCGTGCTCAAGGCGGCGCCGGCCGACGCCGTGGTCCTGGAATGGCCGACGTACGTTCCCATGGCGGACGCTGACGCGATGCTCCGGTCCATCGGCCATGGAAAGCGCGTCGT
>JBGQGN010000028.1:0-15070 GCA_041497395.1 Methylomirabilia bacterium | reverse complement strand
GCCCCTGGGTAGCGGAGCGCAGATCGGTCGCGTATCCGAACATGGTGGCGAGCGGGACATTGGCGCGGATCACCTGCGAGGAGCCCCGGGCCTCCATGGAAGCGATCCGGCCGCGCCGCGAGGCGAGGTCGCCGTGGACGGCGCCCATGTACTCCTCGGGCGTCACGACCTCGACCTGCATGATCGGCTCCAGGAGCACCGGGCCTGCCCGCTTCACCGCATCCTTGAACGCCATCGAGCCCGCGATCTTGAACGCCATCTCGGAGGAGTCGACGTCGTGGTAAGAGCCGTCGACCAGCATCACCTGCACGTCGACGACCGGGTAGCCGGCGAGCACGCCGCTCTCCAGCGCCTCCCGGATGCCCTTCTCCACGGCCGGGATGTACTCGCGCGGCACCGAACCGCCCACGATCTTGTTCTCGAAGACGAACCCCTTGCCCGGCGCGGGCTCGACCTCGATCTCGACGTCGCCGTACTGGCCGCGGCCGCCCGTCTGCCGCACGAACCGCCCCCGGGCCTCGGCCTTGCGGCGAATCGTCTCGCGGTAGGCGACCTCCGGCCGCCCGACGTTAGCCTCGACCTTGAACTCCCGCAGGAGCCGGTCGACGATGATCTCCAGGTGGAGCTCGCCCATCCCCGAGATGAGCGTCTGGCCGGTCTCGGCGTCCACGGCGACCCGGAACGTCGGGTCCTCCATGGCCAGGCGGCCCATGGACAGGCTGAGCTTCTCGTCGTCAGCCTTGGTCTTCGGCTCGATCGCCACCGAAATCACGGGCTCCGGAAAGTCCATCGCCTCGAGCACGATGGGCCGGTTCGGGTCGCAGAGCGTGTCGCCGGTGCGCGCGAACTTGAGGCCGACCACGGCGGCGATGTCTCCCGAGCCCACGCTCTCGATCTCCTCGCGCTTGTTCGCATGCATCCGCAGCAGGCGCCCGATCCGCTCCTTCTTCTGCTGCGTCGAGTTGTAGACGTGCATGCCCGACGCGAGCGTCCCCCCGTAGACGCGGAGGAACGTGAGCTGGCCCACGAAGGGGTCGTTCATCAGCTTGAACGCGAGCGCCGTGAACGGCTCGGCGTCCGAGGCCAGCCGCGTCTCCGGCTCCATGGTCTCGGGGTTGATCCCCTGCATCGGCGGGATGTCGAGCGGCGACGGCAGGTAGTCGACGACGGCGTCGAGGAGGGGTTGCACGCCCTTGTTCTTGAACGACGCGCCGCAGATCACGGGCACGTGCTTCATCGCCAGAGTGCCGACCCGGACCGCCGCCCGGAGGTCCGCAGGCTCCAGCTTCTTGTCCTCGAGGTACTGCTCCATCAGCTTCTCATCGACCTCGGACAGGGCATCCAAGAGGTGCTCGCGGTACTCGCGCACCTGCGCCGCGTACTCGGCGGGGATCGGCACCCGCTCGAACTCCTGGCCCAGGCGGGTATCGTCCTCCGGCCACACCAGCGCGGTCTCCTCGATGAGGTCGATGATTCCCCGGAAGCCGTCCTCCGCCCCGAGGGGCAGCTGGAGCACCACCGGGATCACGCCGAGGCGGCTGCGGATCATCTCCACCGAGCGGAAGAAGTCGGCGCCGGTCCGGTCCATCTTGTTGACGTACACGATGCGCGGCACCCGGTACTTGTCCGCCTGCCGCCAGACCGTCTCCGTCTGGGGCTCCACTCCCGCCACCGCGTCCAGGATGGCGACCGCACCGTCCAGGACGCGGAGCGAGCGCTCCACCTCCATCGTGAAGTCCACGTGGCCGGGGGTGTCGATGATGTTGATGCGGCAGTCGCGCCAGAAGCACGTCGTCGCGGCCGAGGTGATGGTGATGCCGCGCTCCTGCTCCTGGACCATCCAGTCCATCGTGGCGGTCCCCTCGTGCACCTCGCCGATCTTGTACGACCGGCCGGTGTAATAGAGGATCCGCTCGGTGGTGGTGGTCTTCCCGGCATCGATGTGCGCCATGATGCCGATGTTGCGCGTCCGATCCAGCGGATACTGCCGTTCCATCGACTCTTTCCCGACCCTTCTCCTGGGCCCCCGCCGATGCCGACACCCGCGCCGCGGTCACGCGGACGGGGAAGGCGGGCGCGGCGGCCCGATCGTTACTTTGCTACCAGCGGTAGTGCGCGAACGCCTTGTTGGCCTCGGCCATGCGGTGGGTATCCTCGCGCTTCTTCACGGCCGTCCCACGGTTATTGGCCGCGTCCAGGAGCTCCGCCGCCAGCCGCTCCTGCATGGTCTTCTCCGGCCGCGACCGCGCGAACCCGACGAGCCAGCGCATGGACAGGGACGTCCGTCGCTCCGGCCGCACCTCGACCGGCACCTGGTACGTGGAGCCTCCCACCCGGCGGGACTTCACCTCGAGGGCTGGCTTGACGTTGTCCACCGCCTGCTTGAACAGCTTGAGCGGATCCTGCTTCGCGCGATCGGCCATCAGGTCGAGCGCGTGGTACATGATCCCCTCGGAGAGGCTCCGCTTGCCTCCGTGCATCATGACGTTGATGAACTTCGCCACCAGGCGGCTCCCATACTTGGGGTCGGGGTTGACCTCCCGGCGCTGGATAATGGCCCGTCGCGGCATGGTGGCTCCTGGCTACGCGGCGCCGGCGCCCTTGGGCGTCTTCGCACCGTACTTGGATCGCGACTGCCGGCGGTTCGCCACCCCAGCCGCGTCGAGGATCCCGCGGATGATGTGGTAGCGCACGCCCGGCAAGTCCTTCACGCGACCTCCCCGGATCACGACGATCGAGTGCTCCTGCAGGTTGTGCCCGACCCCCGGAATGTACGCGGTCACCTCGATCGCATTCGTCAGCCGCACGCGGGCCACCTTCCGGAGCGCCGAGTTCGGCTTCTTCGGCGTGGTGGTGTACACGCGGATACACACCCCGCGCTTCTGCGGCGAGCCCTCCATGGCCGGCGCCTTGGACTTCTTCCGCATCGCCTCCCGGCCGTGTCGGACAAGCTGGCTGATAGTCGGCATCGGATCCCTTCCGTTACGGCTCGTTGACGGGTTTCCCGGGGACGGCGTCGCAGGGCACGGCCGACACCAGGGCCAAAACTCCAGTTTTATAGCAACGATCGCCCATTCTGTCAACCATCGGTCTCGTCCCCGGGGATGCGATCGATGGGCATGCTGGGGGGGAGGCTCGGCGCCTGGAGCTCCTCGGTCACGGCCGCCAGCTGCGCATCCTCGCTGCGGCGCTCGTCCCCCAGCGGCTGGAGCTCGCTCTTGGCATAGAGGGACAGCCCGGTCCCCGCCGGGATGAGCCGTCCCACGATGACGTTTTCCTTCAGCCCCCGGAGGTCGTCCACCTTGCCGCTGATCGCCGCCTCGGTGAGGACCCGGGTGGTCTCCTGGAAGGACGCCGCGGAGATGAAGCTGTCCGTGGACAAGGACGCCTTGGTGATGCCGAGCAGGATCGGCTTCGCCGTCGCGGGGCGGCCGCCGCCCTCCACCACCTTGTCGTTCCCCGCATGGAACACGAAGCGGTCCACCAGCTCTCCGACGACGAAGTCGGTGTCCCCGACCTCCTCGATGCGGACCCGGCGCAGCATCTGGCGCACGATGATCTCGATGTGCTTGTCGTTGATCGTCACACCCTGGAGCCGGTAGACCTCCTGGACCTCGTCGACCAGGTACTCCTGGAGCCGCTTGTCTCCGAGGACGGCCAGGATGTCGTGCGGATTCTCCGAGCCCTCCATGAGCGGCTCGCCGGCCTTGACCCGATCGCCCTCTCGCACCGTGATGTGCTTCCCGCGCGGGACGAGGTACTCCTTCACCTCTCCGTCGTCGGCCTGGACCTCGATCTTCCGCATGCCCTTCTGGATACCGGCAAAGCGCACGACACCGTCGATCTCGGTGATGGTCGCCTGCTCCTTCGGCTTCCGGGCCTCGAAGAGCTCCGCCACCCGCGGGAGACCTCCGGTGATGTCCTTGGTCTTCGTCGTCTCCCGGGGGATCTTTGCGATGACCTCGCCCGCGGACACCATGGCCCCGTTGACGACCATGACGTGCGCCTTGACCGGCAGCGCGTAGCTTCCGATCGTTCGGTCCGTCTCGACCGCCTGGGCGCCCGCGCCCTCGACCGCCTTGATCGACACCCGCGGCTGCCGCTGCCCGCCCTGGTCCTCGATCACGACCTTGCTCGCGAGACCCGTGACCTCGTCGATCTCGTCGTGAATCGTCACGCCCTCCTCGATGTCCCGGTAGACGAGCTTCCCCGCGACCTCGGTGAGGATCGGCGTCGTGTACGGGTCCCACTCGACGAGCACCTGGCCCGCGATGGCCTTCTTCCCGTCACGCACCTTGATCTTGGCGCCGTAGACGACCGGGTACCGCTCCTTCTCCCGCCCCTTCTCTTCCACGACCGCCAGCTCGCCGTTCCGGTTCATGACGACCAGGTCGCCCTCCCGATTCACGACGGTGCGGACGTTGTGATACCGGACGATGCCGCCGTGCTTCGTCTCGTGCCTCGACTGCACGGTGATGCGCGCGGTGCCGCCGATGTGGAACGTCCGCATCGTCAGCTGCGTGCCCGGCTCGCCGATCGACTGGGCCGCGATGATGCCCACGGCCTCGCCGAGCTCCACGAGCCGCCCCGCCGCGAGGTTCCGGCCGTAGCACCGGATGCACACTCCCCGCTTCGCCTCACACGTGAGCACGGAGCGAATCTTGACCCGCTCGAGCCCGGCATCCTCGATCCGGGTCGCGAACGCCTCATCGATCTCCAACCCCGCTCGCACGAGGACCTCGTCCGAGAACGGGTCGCGAATGTCCTCTGCCGACACTCGCCCCAGGATGCGGTCCTTGAGCGACTGGATGATCTCGCCGCCCTCGACCAGCGGCGTCGCGTCGATGGACTTGACCGTCCCGCAGTCCTGCTCGCTGATGATGACATCCTGGGCCACGTCCACCAGCCGCCGCGTGAGGTAGCCCGAATCGGCCGTCTTGAGCGCGGTGTCGGCCAGACCCTTGCGGGCCCCGTGCGTCGAGGTGAAGTACTCGAGCACGGTGAGCCCCTCGCGGAAGTTCGACGTGATCGGCGTCTCGATGATCTCGCCCGACGGCTTCGCCATGAGCCCGCGCATGCCGGCCAGCTGCCGGATCTGCTGCTTCGAGCCCCGGGCACCCGAGTCGGCCATCATGAAGATCGGGTTGAACTCCCCATGCTGCTCGTCCGACTCGAGCTCGCGGAACATCTCGTCCGCGATATCCTCGGTCACACGGGCCCAGATATCGACCACCTTGTTGTAGCGCTCGCCGTTCGTGATGACGCCGTCCTGATACTGCTGGTCGACCTCGAACACCTGGCGCCGCGCCTGCTCGATCAAATCCTTCTTCGACGACGGGGTCTTCATGTCGTCGATCCCGATCGAGAGACCCGACAGCGACGCATACCGGAACCCGATGTCCTTGAGGTCGTCCAGGAACTTGACGGTCTCGGCGTTGCCGAGCCGGTGGTAGCAGTCCCCGACGAGCTGCGTCACTTCCTTCTTCTTGAGCTCCTTGTTCACCGGGCGGAGCTCCATCGGCACGACCTCGTTGAAGAGCACGCGGCCCACGGTGGTCTCGATCAGCTCGGCCGGGTTCTGCGGGTCGAAACCGCGCACCAGGACCCGCGCCTGGAGGTCCACGTCCTCCGCGTCGTACGCCATCCGGACCTCTTCCATGTCCGCGAAGCGTCGCTCCTCACCCCTGGCGCCCTTCCGCTCCTTGGTCAAGTAGTAGATCCCGAACACCATGTCCTGGGTGGGGATCACGAGCGGCGCGCCGTTCGCCGGCGACAGCACGTTATTGGAGGACAGCATGAGGATCTGCGCCTCGAGCTGCGCCTCGTGCGAGAGCGGCACGTGCACCGCCATCTGGTCCCCGTCGAAGTCCGCGTTGAACGCGGTACAGACGAGCGGGTGGATCTCGATGGCCTTGCCCTCGACCAGGATCGGCTCGAACGCCTGGATCCCGAGCCGGTGGAGCGTCGGTGCGCGGTTGAGCAGCACCGGGTGCTCCTTGATGATGTCCTCGAGGATGTCCCAGACCTCCGGCCGCTCCTTCTCCACCATCTTCTTGGCGGCCTTGATCGACGACGCGAGGCCCTTCTCCTCGAGCTTCCGCAGGATGAACGGCTTGAAGAGCTCCAGCGCCATCTTCTTGGGCAGCCCGCACTGATGAAGCTTGAGCTGCGGCCCCACCACGATGACGGACCGGCCCGAGTAGTCGACGCGCTTGCCGAGCAGGTTCTGGCGGAACCGCCCCTGCTTGCCCTTCAGCGTGTCGGACAGGGACTTCAGCGGCCGGTTGTTGGGCCCGGTGATCACGCGGCCCCGCCGCCCGTTGTCGAAGAGCGCGTCCACCGCCTCCTGGAGCATCCGCTTCTCGTTGCGGATGATGATCTCCGGGGCCCGGAGCTCCATGAGGCGCTTCAACCGGTTGTTCCGGTTGATGACCCGGCGGTAGAGGTCGTTGAGGTCCGAGGTCGCGAACCGCCCGCCGTCCAGGGGCACCAGGGGGCGCAGCTCGGGCGGGATGACCGGGATGGCCTCGAGAATCATCCACTCGGCCTTGTTCTGCGACTTGATGAAGGCGTCGACGACCTTGAGCCGCTTGACGACCTTCTTCCGCTTCTGGGCGGACGTCTCGGACAGCATCG
Source organism: Methylomirabilia bacterium (assembly GCA_041497395.1). Taxonomy (GTDB): domain Bacteria; phylum Methylomirabilota; class Methylomirabilia; order Rokubacteriales; family DASRDR01; genus DASRDR01. The sequence continues at coordinate 8,434 of JBGQGN010000028.1, read as the reverse complement.
AGACGCGGAGCTCGCGCTCTAGCGTCTCGAGGTCGAGGTCCCGCAGGAGCACCCGGATGGCCTCGGCGCCCATGCCGACCTTGATGCGCTCGGCCGAGTACTCCTCGGCGAGCTTCCGGTACTTGTCGACGGTGACGAGGTCCTTCTTCTTGAGGTTCGACGGCCCCGGGTCGAGGACCACGTACTCCTCGAAGTAGAGGATCTTCTCCAGGTCCCGCAGCGACATGTCCAGGAGCTGCCCGATGCGGCTCGGCAGCCCCTTGAAGAACCAGACGTGCGACACCGGCGAGGCGAGCTCGATGTGTCCCATCCGCTCACGGCGCACCCGCGCCCGCGTCACTTCCACCCCGCACTTGTCGCAGATGACGCCGGCGAACTTCATGCGCTTGTACTTGCCGCACGCGCACTCGTAGTCCTTCGTCGGGCCGAAGATGCGGGCGCAGAACAACCCATCCCGCTCCGGCTTGAAGGTCCGGTAGTTGATGGTCTCCGGCTTCTTGACCTCGCCGCTCGACCAGATGTTCCGGATCTTCTCGGGCGGCGCCAGCCGGATACGGATCGCGTCGAACGTGATGGGCTTCGCGTATCGATTGTCAAGGATCCCCCACAGATCCTTCGTGGGACGCTCTTCCCTGAGAAGACTCCCGAACGGCCGATCCGTCAGCATTCGCTCCTCCTTCATCGGGGGGAGTCCCCCCGCGCCATCCAACGGGGACGGCCGCCGCCCCGGCGCACGCGCCGGGGATGCCCTTCCAACGACCCGCGCTTAGGGGCGACGGGCCGAGGTAGCCACGACCTGCACGTCAGGCCTTCCCCTTCCCGTCTCGCTGGATGAGCTCGACGTCCAGCGCGAGACTCTGGAGCTCCTTCACCAGGACGTTGAACGACTCCGGCGTCCCCGGCTCCAGGAAGTTCTCGCCCTTGACGATGGCTTCATAGATACGATTCCGACCCTCGACATCGTCCGACTTCACGGTCAGCATCTCCTGGAGCGTGTGCGCGGCGCCGTAGGCCTCCAGCGCCCACACTTCCATCTCGCCGAACCGCTGGCCACCGAAGTGCGCCTTGCCGCCGAGCGGCTGCTGCGTGACGAGGGAGTACGGCCCGATGGAGCGGGCGTGCATCTTGTCGTCGACCAGATGGGCCAGCTTCAGCATGTAGATGTAGCCGACCGTGACCTCCTGGTGAAACGGCTTGCCGGTCCGCCCATCGCAGAGGACCGCTTTCCCCGACGTCGGGAGCTTGGCCTCCCGCAGGAGGCTCTTGATCTCGTCCTCGGTCGCCCCGTCGAACACCGGGCTCGCGATGTGGAGCCCGAGCCCCCGCGCGGCCCACCCGAGGTGGGTCTCCAGGATCTGGCCCACGTTCATCCGCGACGGGACGCCGAGGGGGTTCAGCACCATTTCCACCGGCGTCCCGTCGGGCAGGTACGGCATGTCCTCCTCGGGCAGGATCCGGGAGACGACCCCCTTGTTCCCGTGGCGGCCGGCCATCTTGTCGCCCACCGAGAGCTTGCGCTTCACGGCGACGTAGACCTTCACCATCTTGATGACGCCCGGCGGCAGGTCATCCCCCCGCTGGACGCGCTCGATCTTCAGCTGATGCTCCGAGCGGAGGAAGTCGACCGCCTGGTCGGCCACCTCCGCGATCCGGCGGACGTTCGAGGCGAGCCCGTCGTCCTCCTTGACCTTGACCTTCGTCAGCTTGTCCCAGTCGAGCTCGTCCAGCCACGCGCGCTCGATCTTCTGGGCCTTTCGGCCCAGCGTCTCTTCGCGCCCGTCGACGAGATCATTCGTCAGGGTCTTCCCGACCAGGAGGTTCTTGAGCTTCTGGTCGCGCTCCATCTCGACATCGACGATCTCGTCCTGGAAGTCCTTCTCGAGACGATCGACCTCCTCGCGCTCGATGGACTTGGCGCGCTCGTCCTTGTCGATGCCGCGCCGCGAGAAGACGCTGACATCGACCACCGTCCCCTCGATGCCCGGCGGCACCGTGAGCGAGGTGTCCCGCACGTCCCCGGCCTTCTCGCCGAAGATGGCGCGCAGGAGCTTCTCCTCCGGCGTGAGCTGCGTCTCTCCCTTGGGCGTGATCTTGCCGACCAGGATGTCGCCGGCCTTGACCTTGGCCCCCTTCCGCACGATCCCCGACTCGTCGAGGTCCTTGAGGGCCTCCTCCGCCACGTTCGGGATGTCGCGCGTGATGTCTTCCTTGCCCAGCTTCGTGTCGCGCGCCTGGATCTCGAACTCCTCGATGTGGATCGAGGTGTAGCGGTCGTCCTTCACGAGCCGCTCGGAGACCAGGATCGCGTCCTCGAAGTTGTACCCGCCCCAGGGCATGAAGGCGACGAGGACGTTGCGCCCCAGCGCGAGCTCGCCCTGGTCGGTGCCGGGCCCGTCCGCGATCACCTCGCCAGCCGCGACGCGCTGCCCCTTCCGGACGATCGGCCGCTGGTTGATGCACGTGTTCTGATTCGAGCGCCGGTACTTCGTCAGGTTGTAGATCTCCAGCGTCCGGTCGTGCACCGGGTCGGCCTTCTTGCCGCGGCCCTCGGCCCGGATCACCACGCGGTCGGCGCTGACCGACTCGATCACCCCGCCCCGGCGAGCCAGCACGACCGCCTGGGAGTCCCGGGCGACCACGTGCTCCATCCCGGTGCCGACGAGCGGCGCCTCCGGCTGGAGCAGCGGCACCGCCTGGCGCTGCATGTTCGAGCCCATGAGGGCCCGGTTCGCGTCGTCGTTCTCGAGGAACGGGATCAGGCTGGCCGCCACCGACACCAGCTGCTTCGGAGAGACGTCCATGTACTGGACCTCCTCCGGCGGCACCAGCTTGAACTCCCCGCTCTTGCGGGCCTCGACGCGGTCGGCCACGAACTTCCCGCGCTTGGGGTCGATCTCGGCGTTGGCCTGGGCGATGACGACCTGCTCCTCCTCGAGCGCCGTGAGAAAGATGATGTCGTCCGAGACGGTGCCGGCCTCGACGCGCCGGTACGGCGTCTCGATGAACCCGAACTCGTTGATCCGCGCGTACGTGGAGAGCGACGAGATGAGCCCGATGTTCGGGCCTTCCGGCGTCTCGATGGGGCAGATCCGCCCGTAGTGCGTCGGGTGGACGTCCCGCACCTCGAAGCCCGCGCGCTCCCGCGACAGACCTCGGGGGCCGAGGGCCGAGAGCCGGCGCTTGTGCGTCAGCTCGGCCAGCGGGTTCGTCTGGTCCATGAACTGGGAGAGCTGCGAGGAGCCGAAGAACTCCTTCACCACCGCCGACACCGGCTTCGCGTTCACCAGGTCGTGCGGCATCAGGCTCTCGATGTCGGCGATGGACATCCGCTCCTTGATCGCCCGCTCCATGCGGGTCAGGCCCACGCGGAACTGGTTCTCCAGGAGCTCGCCCACCGACCGCACGCGCCGGTTCCCGAGGTGGTCGATGTCATCGGTCGGATAGCGCTCCTGCTTGACCGCCAGGAGGCGCCGGACCACCGCCACGATGTCCTCGGTCCGGAGCGTCTTCCAGTTGAGCGGCGACTCCGTCCCGAGCTTCTTGTTGAGCATGAAGCGCCCGACCCGCGCCAGGTCGTAGCGCCGGGGATCGAGGAACATGCCGCGGAAGAGCGCGCGGGCCGACTCCACGGTCGGTGGATCGCCCGGGCGGAGCCGCCGGTACATCTCCACCAGCGCCTCGTCCGGGTTTCGGTGCGTGTCCCGCGTCAGCGTCTCGTGCACGGAGGCGTCGTTCTTGTCGGGATCCTCGAAGACGACCTTGAAGGGCGCCACCGGGCGGGCGGCGATCTTCGCGAGCTCGTTCGAGGTCAGGAGCTGGTTCGCCTCCAGGAGCACCTCGCCCGTCTTCGAGTCGACGACCCGGCCGCCGGTGCGCCGGTTTTCCAGCCACGCCATGGGGACCTGGAACTTCGCGATCCCCGCCTCGACCATGCGCTCCACCCGACCCTTGTTCAGGCGGCGGCCGGCCTGCACGATCGGCTCGCGGTGCCGGGGCTGCTTGATGTCCTCGGACACCGGCGTCTCGTGCCGGTGGATCTCCGGGTTCAGCTTGACGACGGCCGCGCCGTCCTCGAAGCTGATGACCTCCTCGAGGTCGTAGAAGGAGCCCAGAATCTCCTCGTCCGAGAGAACCGTGCCCTTCTCCAGGAAGCAGAACGCTCGCAGGAACGCCGTCGCCAGCATCTTGCGGCGGCGGTCGATGCGCACCTGCAGGATGTCGTTGGCGTCGAACTCGAACTCCACCCACGACCCGCGGTACGGGATGATCCGGGCTGAGAAGATCTTCTTCCCCGAGGCGAGCGTCTTGCCCCGGTCGTCGTCGAAGAACACTCCGGCCGAGCGCTGCAGCTGGCTGACGACCACGCGCTCGGTGCCGTTGATGATGAAGGTCCCCTTCTCGGTCATGAGCGGCAGCTCGCCGAGGTAGACCTCCTGCTCCTTGATGTCCTTGACCGCCCGGTGCCGGGCGCTCTTGTCCTGCTCGTACACCACCAGGCGGAGCGTCACCTTGAGCGGGATGGCATGGGTCATGCCCCGGGCATGGCACTCCTCCACCGTGTACTTGGGGTCACCGAAGTGGTACCCCACGAACTCCAGCGAGGCGTTCTCGTTGTAGTCCGAGATCGGAAAGACGCTCTTGAACACCGCCTGGAGACCCATGTCCTCCCGGTGCTCCGGCGCGAAGTCCTTCTGCAGAAAGGCCTCGTACGAGTTCCGCTGGATCTCGATCAGATTCGGGATCTCGACGATCGACGCAATCTTCCCGAAATCGCGACGGACACGACGGCCGCACTGAATCAGTCCCGCCATCTATCCCCTCAGCCCCGGTGGTCCGGGGTGCCCGGAGTCAATCTGCGCACACTCCGTCCAGCCGATCCCGACGGCCACCACCCGCCCGCGGGGCGTTCCCCCGGAGCGACGCAAGCCCGCCATACCCGCGGCGGGCCCGGTCCGGCACGCGACCGTCGACACGCAGCCCTACTTGATCTCGACGGCGGCGCCGACCTCCTCGAGCTTCTTCTTCATGTCCTCGGCCTCGGCCTTCGACACCTTCTCCTTGACCGGCTTGGGGGCCTCGTCGACGACCGCCTTGGCCTCCTTGAGCCCGAGCCCCGTCAGCTCCCGCACGACCTTGATGACCTGGATCTTCTTCTCGCCGGCCGCCAGGAGCACCAGGTCGAACTCGGTCTTCTCCTCTTCGGCCGCCGGGGCCGCCCCGCCCGGCATCCCCATCCCGGGCATCGCCGCCACCGCCATGGGCGACGCCGCCGACACGCCCCACTTTTCCTGGAGGAGCTTGGACAGCTGGGCCGCCTCCAGAAGGGTCAACTGGTCCAGCTGCTCGGCCACCTGATCGACCTTCGTCATCCTCTGTCCCCCTTGTCATCGGCGGAGCCCCGTGGGTTCCGTCCGCTCTCGTCCGATTCCGTCCGTCACGTCTGCTCGGCCGATTCGGTCGGGGCCTGCTTGCCCCGCTCGGCCAGGATGAATGCGAGCTCCCGCTGCGGCGCCTGGAGAAGACCCACCAGCTGCGCCAGCGGTCCCTGGATCGCTCCCACGAGCTGCGACCGAAGGGCCTCCCGCGACGGCAGGTCCGCCACCGCCTTGAGCCCCTGGGGATCCAGGAGCTGCCCATCGACGACGCCCACGCGGAGCTGGAGCGCCGGGTTCGTCTTGGCGAACCCCTGGAGCGCCTTGGCCACGGCGGCCGGATCCTTCCGGGCGATCACGACGCCGATCGGCCCGGTGAGGTGCGGCCGGAGCGCGGCCAATGGCGACCCCTCGATGGCGACGCGCGCCAACCGGTTCTTGACGACGCGGTACTCCGCGGAGGCAGCCTTGAGCTGCTTCCGGAGCTCCGAGATCTGGTGGACCGTGAGACCCCGATACTCGGTCAAGACAGCGGCCGTGGCTCCGCCCAGCCGCTTCCGGAGCTCCTCGATCGCCCCTGCCTTCTCTGCCGTGGGCACGTTGACCTCCTACAGCTTGTACTGACTGGCGATGCGCTGGACGTCCACGTGCACGCCGGGCCCCATCGTCGTCGACACCGTGATACTGCGCAGGTACTGCCCCTTCGCCGCGGCCGGCCTGGCTTTCACTAGCGCTTCGATGATCGCGCTGGCGTTCACCGCCAGGTGCGCGGCCGCGAAGGACCGCTTGCCGACGGGCACCTGAACGTTGCCGGCCTTGTCCACCTTGAACTCGACCTTGCCGGCCTTGACTTCCCGGATGGCCCGGGCGACGTCGAACGTCACGGTCCCGACCTTGGGGTTCGGCATGAGCCCGCGTGGCCCCAGGATCTTTCCGAGCCGCCCCACCTGACCCATGAGGTCCGGCGTCGCGACCGCGGTGTCGAACTCGAGCCAGCCGCCCTGGATCTTCTCGACCAGGTCCTCGGCGCCGACGATGTCCGCGCCGGCCTCGCGCGCCTCGCGCTCCTTCTCGCCTTTCGCGAAGACGATCACGCGGACCGCCTTGCCGGTCCCGTGCGGGAGGAGCACCGCGCCCCGGACCATCTGATCCGCGTGCTTTGGGTTAACGCCGAGCCGCACGGCGAGCTCGACGGTTTCGTCGAACTTCGCGTGGGCCACGCGCTTCGCGAGGTCCACGGCCTCCTCCACGGAGTAGGCCTTGTCCACCTCGATCTGCGCGCTCGCCTTCGCGTACGCCTTCGCCACTGGCATGCGCCCGCCCTCCTAGCCCACGACCTCGATGCCCATGCTGCGTGCGGTCCCCTCGACAATGCGCATGGCCGAGTCCACGTTGTCCGTGTTCAGGTCGACCAGCTTCGTCTGCGCGATCTCGCGGACCTGGGCCCGGGTCACCTTCGCGATCTTGATCTTAAGGGGGTTCGCCGAGGCCTTCGCGATCCCGGCCGCCCGCTTGAGGAGCACCGCCGCCGGCGGCGTCTTCACCTCGAACGTGAACGAGCGGTCGGCGTAGATCGTGACGACCACCGGCAGGATCAGACCCTCCTGGCTCGCCGTCCGCGCGTTGAAGCCCTTGCAGAACTCCATGATGTTGACGCCATGCTGGCCGAGCGCCGGCCCGACCGGGGGCGCCGGGTTGCCCTTCCCCGCCGGGATCTGGAGCTTGACGACGGCCTGGACCTTCTTCGCCATGGTGCGCTAGCCTCTCCCGGTTCCCACGCGCGCTCCGCCCATCAGCAAGCGGCTTCCATGCGCGCTCAACCTACCGGCGCGCGACATCTATGCGCGCTCGACCTGGTAGTACTCGAGCTCCACCGGCGTCAGCCGCCCGAAGATCTGGACCATGACCTTCAGCTTGCCGCGCTCGGGGCTCATGTCCTCGATCATCCCGCTGAAGTTGACGAACGGCCCCTCGATCACCCGCACCTTGTCGCCCTTCTGGAAGACCGACTTGGGCTTCGGCTTCTCGGCGCCGAGCTCCATCTGGTGCAGGATCGCGTCGACCTCCTCGCGGGGCAGGGGCGACGGCCGCGTCCCCGAGCCGACGAATCCGGTCACCTTCGGCGTCGACTTGACGAGATGCCAGGAGTCGTCGGTCATCTCCATCTCGACCAGCACGTAGCCCGGGAAGAACTTCTGGGGCGTGATTCGCTTCTGCCCCTTGCGAACCTCGACGACCTCCTCGGTCGGGATCACGACCTGGCTGATCGCCTCTTCCTGGCCAAAGATCTTGGCCCGCTGGCGGATCGCCTCCGCCACCTTGTTCTCGAACCCCGAGTACGTGTGCACGACGTACCAGTCTCTTGGCATGAGCACCTTACCGGAGGACCAATCGGACGATCCACGTCAGGGCGTGATCCACGACCGCGAGAAACGCGGCCAGGACGAGCACCATGACGATCACGACGCTCGTCGAGCCCGTCACTTCCTTGCGGGTCGGCCACGAGACCCGCCGGAACTCGATCAAAACGTCGTGGAAGAACTCCCGGACCTTCCTCAGCGCCTCCATCCTGTGTCTACGTGTCCCCGTCTTTGTGGCAGGGCAGGAGGGATTCGAACCCCCATCCCCCGGATTTGGAGTCCGGTGCTCTAGCCGTTAGAGCTACTGCCCTGGCTCGGCCTACTTCGTTTCCTTGTGGGCGGTGTGCTTCCGGCACCACCGGCAGTACTTCTTGAGCTCCAGCCGGTCCGGATGCGTCCGCCGATTCTTCGTCTGCGTGTAGTTCCGCCGCTGGCAGTCACCGCACGCCAAGCTGATGATCTCTCGGGGCATGGTGTCTTGGTCCTCCGCCTACGACACGATCTCCGTCACGACGCCCGCCCCCACCGGCCGCCCCCCCTCCCGAATCGCGAACCGCAGCGCCCGCTCCATCGCAATCGGCGTGATCAGCTCCACCGCCATCGCCACGTTGTCCCCCGGCATCACCATCTCCACCCCCGCCGGCAACGTGCACACCCCCGTCACGTCCGTCGTCCGAAAGTAGAACTGCGGCCGATACCCCT
>JBGQGN010000027.1:0-15117 GCA_041497395.1 Methylomirabilia bacterium | reverse complement strand
GAGATGACGCGCAGGATCTCGCCGGTGGCGGTCTGCTGCTCGAGCGTCTCGGTGAGGTCGCGGTTCCGTTGCTCGAGCTCCTTGAAGAGGCGGACGTTCTCGATGGCGATGACGGCCTGGTCGGCGAAGGTCTCGAGGAGCTGGATCTGCTTGTCGGTGAACGGGCGGAGCTCCATGCCGCGGAGCAGGATCGCGCCGATCGGCATCCCCTCGCGCAGGAGGGGAGTGGCGAGTGTGGTTCGGTGGCCGTACCGCCTCGCGTAGGCCGCACCCTGCGGGAACTCGGCGTCGGACGTGGAGAGATCGCGCACGTGGACGAGCCTCCGATCGACCACGGCCCGTCCCGTCACCCAGTCACGGTTGATGGGCGCGGCCTCGCCGATTGACCAGAAGGGATGGGGCCCGATCTTGGCCGCCAGGCGAAGCACCTCGCCTTCCACTCGGAAGAGATCCGCGTCCGGCACGTCGCAGAGCCGTGCGGCGTGCTCGACGACGGCTTCCAGCACCGGCCGCACGTCGGTGGGGGAGCTGCTGATGACCCGGAGGATCTCGCCGGCCGCTGCCTGCTGCTCGAAACTCTCGGTCAGGTCGCGCAGCAGGGCGCGAAGGAAAGGGAGGCTCTTGGCGCCGATGACCTCGATCCCCGGGGCTCTCGTGCGGAGGAACTCGTCGAGGATGGCCGCTTGCCCCGTGGACTCGATTACCAGGTCCACAGGGAGGTGACCGAAGACGTCCAGGTGGCGGGTCGCCGCGGGGATTCCACGCGATTTGGCCTGCTGAAGCACGAGCGCGTCTGGTAAGGGATCGACGGCGACGACGACCCTCGCCGACGGCCATCCGAGCAGGAGCTGGAGGAGCGCTACGCCATCCGGGCCACCCGCGATCAGACCGATCCTGACCGGAGCCGAGCGCTCGTCCGGCCGGTCACTCATCGGCAGGCCCTCATACCGCCCCCCAGTCGCGCGCCGTCGGCATGCGGTGATGAACAAGGTGCTGCCGGCGAAGGCCCCGTCATTCTATCCGAAGCGCCGCACCTTTTGGCGGCTCAATGCGATCCGCGCGGGACCGGCCGGAGCTTCCGGCGGACGGGCCTAATGCATCTCCACGCCGCCCGCGACGTTGAGCGCGACGCCGGTCACGTTCTCCGCGCGGCAGAGGTAGACGACGGCCTCGCCGATGTCCTCGGGCGTCTGCTCGCGTCCCAGGGGGGTGGTCTGGCGGACGAAGGCGTCGAACGCTTCGCTGACCGGGACGCCGAGGGATGCCGCGCGGGCGGGCGCGACGCCGTCGGTCCACATCGTCGTGCGGAGAAGGCCGGGGCACACCGCGTTGACGCGGATGTTGGCGGGCCCGAACTCGTGAGCAAGCGCCTGCGTGAGCCCGACGACGGCGAACTTCGACGCCGCGTAGCCGGCGGTGAAGGCGCGGCCGGTCTTTCCCGCGATCGACGCGATGTTCACGATGGCGCCCCCGCCGCGCGCCCGGAGCTCGGCCAGGGCCGCCTGGGTCACGAGCACCATGCCCTTCACGTTGACCGCCATCATGCGGTCGAACTGCGCCTCGGTGAGTTGTTCGAACGGGCCCCCGGCCAGGACGCCGGCATTGTTCACGACGATGTCGAGTCTGCCGAGACTGGCCACCGTGTCCTGGACCATCCGACGGGCGTCGGCGGCCTGCGTGACGTCGCCGGCGATCCCGAGGGCGCGGACCCCACGACCCTCGATGCTGCGAACCGTCTCCTCGAGGTCGGCTGGCCGGGCGAGCCGGTACCCGATGGCGCCGTCGTTCGGTACGCCGAGGTCGGCGGCGGCCACGTGGACCCCTTCGCCCGCGAGGGCGAGGGCGATGCCGCGGCCAATCCCGCGGGCGGCACCGGTGACGAGGGCAACCTTGCCGGCGAGCTTCACGACGCTCTCACTACCATCGGTGACTGCTGCGGGTCAAGGTCATCGCCGCAGCGCGGCCGAGGGGGGTCAGTCGCCCAGGACGCGGCGGCGGAGGAGGCGCAGGTCGAGAGGCACGAGCACGACCACCATCAGCACGGACAGCAAGGCCAGGGCCGCGAGGTGCCCGACGACCGGTCCACCCAGGAGCAGCCCCCGGTAGGTCTGGGCGAGGTGATACAGGGGATTCACCGCCGACACGGCCGCGAGCGCGGGGTGCGTGATCGGAAAATACGTACCCGAGAGCAGGCCCATGGGAATCACGACGAGGAACACCGGCAGGTTCATGTGGTCGATCGTCGGCACGAGGGCGGTGAAGCAGAGCCCGAAGGCCGCGAACCCGCAGCCCGCGAGGAAGGCGATCGGAAGCGCCGCGGGGAGCCACGCGAGGTCGAGGTCGACCAGGCCGAGCACGGCGAAGACCGTCAGGACGAGGCCGACGATCAGCACGTAGATCGTCGCCAGGAGGGCGGCCCAGAGCACCTCGCCCCAGACGACGTGCCGCAGCTCGACCTGGGTCGTGAGCTGGCCCTCCCAGGTCCGCTGGTAGCGCATCCGGATGAATGCCGCGAAGAGCGCCTGGAAGACGGCCGTCATGAAGGCCGCGTACGCGAGGAGCCCCGGCGCCACGTAGGTGGGGTAGTCCACGGGGTGTCCCCGCCAGTCCAGAGCCCCCACGTACCCGCCCAGGCCGAGCCCGAAGGCGAGGAGCATCGTCACCGGCTCGCCGACGGGCGGCAGGAACGCGGTGTGCCAGTTGTGGAGGTACACGCGGAGGTGCCGGAGGACGACGACCCGGCTCTGCCACTCGAGCGCAGCAGTCAGCCACCGCATGTCGAGACCAGCTCCGGGCCGCGGGGGAGTCGACACCCGTCCGCTCACGGTTCGAGCGCCAGCTTGAGGAACAGGTCATCCAGCGTGGGGCTGCGTACCTCGTAGCGCAGGTGAGGGAAGGCACGCGCGAAGTCCGCCAGCGCCTCCGCGCTCAGCGGCACGTGCCAGTCACCCAGGACGGTGGCCGGCTTGCGAAGGCCGCGCGGCGCGAGCCAGGGCAGGAGTGCCGCGGTGACCTCGGCGTCGGCCGCCACGACCACGACGTGCTCGCCCACGGAGTCGCCCAGCACGGCTTTCGGTGCCCCGTGGGCGACGACCCGCCCGCGGGCCAGCACCGTCAGCACATCGCTGAGCCGCTCCGCCTCGTCCATGTAGTGCGTGGTGAGGACGATCGCGAGACCGTCGGCCCGTAGCCCGTCGACCAGCTGCCACACCGCGACACGGGCCTGGGGATCGAGGCCGGTGGTGGGCTCGTCGAGGAAGAGCAGCCGTGGGCGGTGCACGATCGCCCGGGCGAGCATGAGACGCCGGCGATAGCCGCCCGACAGGGTCTCCGGCTTCTGGCGCGCGTGCGGGCGCAGCTCGAAGCGGTCGAGGAGCTGTCCCACCCGCTCGGGCAGGCCGTCCGGCCGGGGCCGGAAGTACTCGGCGGCAATCAGGAGATTCTGCTCGACAGTGAAGTCGCCGTCGAAGGTGTCCTCCTGGGTGCAGACGCCGATGAAGCGCTTGGTGGACACGAGATCACCGCGGACGTCCGCGCCCTGGAAGCGGATCTCCCCGGCGTCCGGGGTGAGGAACCCGTACAGCATGCGGAGGGTCGTCGTCTTGCCGGCGCCGTTTGGACCAAGCAGACCGTGGATCTGCCCCGGGAGGCAGACGAGGTCGACGCCGTCGACGACCCGGCGGCCGCCGAGATGCTTGACGAGGGCGCGCGCCTCCAGCATCGGGATCACGGCATGCATTGTACCGGCGTGGCCCCCGTCGTATCCTGGCCGGCGGCCTTCCGCGGAGCGGCACTCCGCGAGCGCGGCGATTCCGCGCACGGCTCCGGCCGGGTTCGGGCGCGCGGCGAGGCCCTTGCGGAGAGGAGACCCATGCCATGAACGTCGGCGATGTCCTGAAGTATGGACACGAGATGGTGATCCAGGCTGTCGACGGTCTCGCGGAGCCCGACTGGCTCACGCCGGGCGTCTGCGGGGTCTGGACCGTGAAGGACGTGATCGCTCACCTGGCCTCGGCCGAGCTGCTGGTGGCGGACGTCCTCGGCAGCTTCGTCGGGAGTGGTCCGACGCCCTACCTGGACGCCTTCAAGCAGAAAGATCCTCAGCGAAACGACAAGGAGGTTGCAGAGCGCCGGGACTGGACGGTGGCCCGGACCCTGGCCGAGTACACGGACGCCGCCCAGCAGGTGCTGGACATCGGCGCCCGGATTCCCGCGGAGACGGTCCGCCGAGCGGGCACGCTCCCGTGGTACGGGGAGGAGTACGCGCTCGACGACTTCCTGGTCTACACGTCGTACGGCCACAAGGCCGAGCACTGTGCCCAGATCGCCGTCCATCGCGATCGACTGAAGGCCCGCAGCTCAGTGTCCCGGTGACGCCCGGCAGCACGCGGCCCGGGCGCGAGGCGCCGGCCCGCTGCCCGCGTCGTCCCTGATCGACGGCATTGTCGACCCTGGCGTCGCCGCCCCCGCGGCCTCGGGGTGCGGCGCCCGTCAGGGACGGAGGCCCAGGATCCGCTCGGCGTTCCGGAGGTAGACCTTCTCCAGCACGGCGTCCGGGTAGCCCTCGGACTCCCAGTCGCGGAACAGACGCTCGTAGCTCAGCACCGGGTAGTCCGAGCCGAACATGACCCGGTCCTGGAGCCGACCGCGAATCTCGCGCTTGAGCGCCTCGGAGAAGTATCTGGGAGACCAGCCCGACATCTCCATGAACACGTTCGCCTTGTGGAGACACACGGCGATCATCTCGTCCTGCCAGGGCCACGACGGGTGGCAGGCGATGATCGTGAGGTCGGGGAAGTCCGCGGCCACGTCATCGAGATGAGGGATGGGCCGGCAGTACTTGAGCTTGAGCCCCATGCCGCCGGGAGTCCCCGCCCCGAAGCCGGTTGTGCCGGAGTGAAACTGGACCGCCTTCCCCAGGGATCGGCAGAGGTCGTAGAGCGGATAGAAGCGGTGGTCGTCCGGGAAGAAGGCCTGGGCCGTCGCCTGGAACTTCAGACCCATGAGGCCGAGCGTCGTGAGGCAGCGCTCCGCCTCGCGGAGGGCTTCGCGACCGCGCCAGGGATCGATCATGGCCCAGCCGCCGGGGAACGTCTCCGGAAAGCGCCGGATCAGGTCCGCGACGTAGTCGTTGGTGAGGGGCGGCCCTCCGGAGCCGGCCGCGGCGTCCCAGCCGATGATGCAGGCGCGCACCCCGGCCTGCCGGAGGTCCTCGACCATCTCGGCCTCGGAGCGCACATCTGGCCGGAACTTGTAGTAGCGCTCCATGGCCTCGAGGTAGGGACCCCACGCCTCGTACTGGGGGCGCGTGGACAGGTGGCAGTGGACGTCGATGGCTTTCGTCACGGGATCAGGCTTCGGTTTCCCGACGATTCCCCCGACGCTTGCCGGCAACGTGTCGGGCAGTCAAGAGCTGACCCCGTCAGGCGGACTCGTCCTCGGGCAGGTCCTGGTGGGCCTGGCAGGCGGTGCAGACCCAGCGCCGCCAGACGTGCCGCTCCCGATCCCGGCGCAGGTACCAGGGGGCCAGCGTGAGGCGCCCGCAGACGGGGCAGGAACGCCGCTCGGCGCCGGCCGGGACGGCCTGCGGGAAGTACGTGCGGCGCTCGACCGGGACGTCCGTCATCGCGCCCTCATAATCCGGAGCGTTCCGAGGTTCGTCAAGGCCGATTTGATATAATCCGGCCCGGAGGATCCGCGTGCGACAGCTCCGGATCGGCCTGGCCCAGCTCAACGTCAGCGTCGGCGACGTGGAGGGTAACGCTCGCCGGGTGCTCGACGAGATCGAGCGGGCGCGCGCCCTCGGGGTCGACCTGGTCGCTTTCCCCGAGTTGTGCCTGACCGGCTACCCGCCCGAGGATCTCCTGTTCCGGCCCGCCTTCATCGAGGCGAACCTGCGGGCGCTCGACCGGGTGGCGCGGGCGTCGACCGGTCTCATCGTCGTGGTTGGCTTCGTCGACCGGCAGGACGACATCATGAACGCCGCCGCCGTCTGCCACGACGGGGCCGTGGCGGGCGTGTACCACAAGCAGTACCTGCCGAACTACGGCGTCTTCGACGAGAACCGGTACTTCCAGGCCGGGGTGGAGACTCCGGTCTTCGAGCTGGGCGAGGGCGGCCCAGTTCTCGCGGTGAATATCTGCGAGGACATCTGGTACCCCACCGGGCCCATGACCGCGCAGACGCTTGCCGGCGCGGAGGTGGTGGTCTCGATCAACTCGTCGCCCTACCACGTCGGGAAGGTGCGCTTCCGCGAGAAGATGCTGGCCACCCGGGCGGCGGACCACGTCGGGTACCTCGCGTTCGTGAACCTGGTCGGCGGTCAGGACGAGCTGGTCTTCGACGGCCAGTCCATGGTGTTCGACCCGGCCGGTGACCGGCTGGCGCTCGGACGGGCGTTCGAGGAGGACCTGGTGGTCGCCGACCTCGACCTCGACGCCGTGTTCCGCGCGAGGCTTCGCGATTCGCGGCGGCGCAAGGAGAAGCGGGTGGCGGTGGCCCCGGTTCGACGCGTGCGGCTGGCGTCCCTGCCGGAGCGGCCGCGCCCCGCCGTGCCGGCGCGGTCCACCGCGTTCCTCGACCGGGACGCCGAGGTGTACGCGGCGCTCGTCACCGGGACGCGGGACTATGTCCGGAAGAACGGGTTCCGGCGCGTCGTCGTGGGGCTCTCGGGCGGAATCGATTCGGCGCTCACGGCGGCGATCGCCGTGGATGCGCTGGGGCGCGAAGGTGTCGTCGGGGTGTCCATGCCGTCGCCTTTCTCGTCCGCCGGAACGCGGGCCGACGCCCGGCGCGTCGCCCGGAACCTCGGCATCGAGTTCCTCACGCTGCCGATCACGCCGGCCGCCCGGGCCTTCCGGCAGGTCCTGGCGGCGCCGTTCAAGGGTCTCAAGGAGGACGTGGCCGAGGAGAACATCCAGGCCCGCGTTCGCGGCACCCTCCTGATGGCGCTCTCGAACAAGTTCGGCTGGCTCGTCTTGACGACCGGCAACAAGAGCGAGACCGGCGTGGGCTACTGCACGCTCTACGGCGACATGGCCGGGGGCTTCGCGGTGATCAAGGACGTCCCGAAGACCATGGTGTACGCGCTCGCAGGCTGGCGGAACGCCCAGGGCGGTCCTCCCGTCATTCCCGAGTCCGTCATCCGGCGAGCGCCGTCGGCCGAGCTGCGCCCCAACCAGACGGACCAGGACACGCTCCCGCCCTACGACGTGCTGGACGCCATCCTGGAAGCCTACGTCGAGGAGGACTGCTCGCTGGCGGACATCGTCGCGCTGGGACACGACGAGGCGACAGTCCGGCAGGTCATCACGATGGTGGACCGGAACGAGTACAAGCGTCGCCAGGCGCCTCCGGGCGTGAAGATCACGTCCCGGGCCTTCGGTCGCGATTGGCGCTTGCCCATCTCGAATCGGTTCCGCCACCCGTAGCTCGTCGGCGCCCCACGACACGCCGGCCGCAAAGTGACAGCATGTGCATGTAAGGTTGGCTTGACTCGGCCTGCCCGGGTCCCACCCGCACTGTAGATCCGCCCTCGATTTCTTCCCGGGATGTCAACGGTGACCGTCACTTAGCGAACGACCCCTTATGTCGAGGGAGAGACACATCCGGGAGCGATGCTTTCTGGCACCGGACTTGTATCTCCCGGAGGTGGCAGTCGTAAAGGCCGAGACAACCGAATAGGCAAGCCGCTTCCGACAAGGCAAACCCGCCGCGAGGTGGGGACGCAAAGCCACGGATCAGGCCAGTGTTGGACGCCTGAGAGCCGGGTTACCGAAGAAGCAAAGGGGGGGGGCCCGTGAGCTCCTCCGGAAGGCGGCTTCCGGAAGGAGCTGGTTATGGGTCTCTCGGATGTACTTCGAGTCCTTGCTCCACTCGTTCTTCTTCCCGTTGTGCTGGGGTGTGCCGACGTGAGCTACCGGGAGCGATCGACGCTCGCCCACACCCGCTACGCCACCGTCGAGAACTTCGGCGATGAGCAAATCGCGACCGAGCAGATCGACGACCTCCTCGAGGAGGTCGCCCAGATTCTCAACGTGACGCTGAGCCCGAACAAGCCGAAGGTCCGTGTCATGGTGATGTCGGCCGGCCGGATCGCGGATCTGTACCGGCAGCTCGTGACAGTGGCGCCCCACGGGGCCGACGCCCGCGCACTCTACCTGCCCGGAGCGAACGTGGTGGCCATCCCGTACTACAGCCGGACGGTTCTCGGCCACGAGCTGGCCCACTACCTCACCGACCACTACCTGAAGTCGACGCCGCGGCGGAGCTGGGAGCGGATCGCGGTCATGGTCGAGGACGCGCTCCCCGCCACGCCGCGCATCGTGGCTCGGCGGTCATCCGCGCCCGACGCCGTGGCTGCACGGACGGTCCTGGCGCCGATCGCGGCTCCGGCCAACTAGACGTTGGCGGCGCGGCTCGGCTTCTGGTCGCCTGTGAGAGTGCACGGCTCGCTGCTCCGGGACGTGGCGATGCCTCCGGAGTCCTCGGACGACTGGCGCTGGAAGGCCCGCCGGGTCCTCTCGCGGTTCGGCCCTCGGGCGATCCCCGCGCTCGTGGAGGCGCTCAGCACGGGGGAGGATCCGACGATCCGTCGCTTCGCAGCCGACTCGCTGGCTCTGCTGGGGCCCGACGCCCGTGGCGCGTCGGAAGTCCTCCGCCACGCCGCCTGGCACGACGTGGATCCCTCCGTGCGTGAGGCCGCCATGGCGGCACTGGATGCCGTGGAGGATAGGAGACCCTCGCAGTAGCGGCGGGCGCCGGCGAACCGCGCCGGCCGCGAATGTGATCCGAGCGGCGCCCTAGCCGGCGGGCACGCCTCCGGTCATCCCGGGCTCGGCCAGCTCCCGCGCCACCACCCAGGGCTGGGCCATCAGCGCGAAGACCACCGTGGCGACCTCGGCGTCACCGAAGTTGTGCTCGAACAGCCCGGCCACGAGGAATCCCGCGACGCCCGCCAGGCTCGCGCAGACCAGGGCGCGCCGCATCGGGGATTCCCGCTCGGCTCGACCCAGGATCCGCCATCCCTCCCGGAAGAAGACGACCCAGAGCCACACCCAGGCGATGAGGGCGGGCAGCCCGCGCTCCGCGGCGATCTGAATCGCGGAGTTGTGGAGATGGCCGGTGCTCGGCCGGACCGCCTCGGGGCGCCGGTAGTGCTGGTACCAAGTGCGGACTTCGCCCGGGCCGACGCCGAGCAGGGGATGGTCGGCGACCATGGAGAGGCCCGATCGCCACATCGCCACCCGGTCGCGCAGGGTGGGGTCCTCCAGGTTGACGACGGATCGTACGCGCTCGGCCACCGGCCCCGGCAGGGCCACGGCGCCCAGAGCGAACACCGCGACGAGCACCGCGACGATCCGCACGGTTCGCTGGGCCGTCAGCACGAGCCCCAGGGCGCCGGCGGCCAGACCGAGCCAGGCATTGCGCGAATAGGTGAAGGCCAGCGCCGCGACGGTGACGGCGGCGCCGGGGAGCATCCACCAGGCGCGACGCCACGGTACGTTGGCAAGGTACGCGAGGAAGAACAGCACGCCGAGGAAGAGAACCCCACCGAAGGTCATGTAGATGCTGAAGGGCCCTCGGACGCGCTGGGCGTGCGTGCAGATCTCGGACAGCCACGCCGTCGACACGGACGCGGGGCGCGTGCCGCACAGGTAGGCCTGCCCGAGGCCGTAGGCGGCCATGAGGCTCAGGGCTGCCAGGAAGGCCTGCCACAGCCGCATCGCGTGGCGGGTGTCCCGCGTGCACAGGAGGACCAGGTAGAAGGTCGCGATCCGGAGCAGGTCCCGCGCGATCCAGAAGCTCCACCCCGGGTTGCCCGAGAACGAGGCGGACAGGAGAGTCAACCCGGCGAAGGTCAGGAACGGGGGCGTGAGGGGATGCCGGCGCAGCGAGGCGAGGTTGCTCCACGCGCCGGCAGTTGGTGCTGTCGCGGCTCGCGTCTCGGCTGCGCCAAGGCGCCCCACCGAGCCCGCCGAGACGAGGACGAGCACGCAGAGGAGGGCCAGCAGTCCCTGGGTGAGACTGATCGAGCAGGCCATGGCGACGAAGAACCCCATGAGGACGCCGTCACGGGCGAGGGCGGGCCAGTCGCGCGAGCGACCGAGTGGAAGGGGGTGGGGCGCGGCGAGATCCACAGTTGACCGGTGCTCAGCCCACGGTCGCTCAGCTGCCCGCGCCGCCGGCGCCGCCCGCGCCGCCAGCGCCGGAGGTCGCGAACTGGAGCGCATGGAGGCGCCGGAACACGCCGTCCTGGCCCAGGAGCTCGTCGTGGGTGCCTTCCTCCACGATGCGGCCTTCGTGGAACACCGCGATCCGGTGGGCAAGCCGCACGGTGGACAGGCGGTGCGCGATGAGGACGACGGTCCGCCCCTTGGTGAGATCGGCCAGAGCCTGCTGCACGATGTACTCGCTCTCGGCGTCGAGGTCGGAGGTGGCCTCGTCCAGGATGAGGATCGGGGGATCCTTCAGGAACGCCCGCGCGAGGGCGATCCGCTGCCGCTGCCCCCCGGAGAGCTTCACGCCGCGCTCCCCGGCGAGGCTCTGGTAACCGTCGGGCATCGCGACGATGAAGTCGTGAGCGTAGGCGGCCCGGGCGGCGCGCTCGATCTCCTCCAGCGTCGCGCCCGTCTTGCCATAGGCGATGTTCGCCTCGATCGAGTCGTGGAACAGGAAGGTGTCCTGGGTGACGATCGCGATCTGGTTCCGGAGCGATGCCTGCGTGTAGCGCCGGACGTCGACGCCATCGACGAGGATCTGGCCCTGCGTGACGTCGTGGAAACGCGGAATGAGGTCCGTCAGGGTCGACTTGCCGCCACCGCTCATCCCGACGAGCGCGACCACCTCGCCGCGCCGGATGGTCAGGCAGATGTCCTTGAGCGCCATCTCGCCGTCCTCGTAGCGGAACCAGACGTGGTCGAACTCGATCGCCTGACGGAAGTCGTCGAGCGTGAGCGCGTCCGTCGCGTCCGCGACCGCCGGCTGGAGGGCGAGAATCTCGAAGATCCGCTCCGCGGAGGGCGTGGTCTGCTGGGCGAGGTTCGCGATCCGGGAGAGCTTGCGCACGGGACCGTAGAGCATCAGGGTGGCCGTCACGAAGGAGAAGAGCGTGCCGGGGGTCATGGCGCCCTGGATCACCCGGAAGCCCCCGTACCAGAGGATGGCCATCAGTCCGAGGGCCGCGAGAATCTCCATGATGGGCTCTGACAGCTCATCCACTCGGCGGTCCTTCAGCGATAGCTCGAGCAGCCGGCGGTTGACCAGGTCGAACCGGGCCTGCTCGTGCGCCTCGCGACCGAAGGCCTTGACGATCTTGGTGCCGGCCAGCGCCTCCTGGAGGACCGTGTTCAGCGCGGCGATCTGCTCCTGCGTCCGGCGGTTGATGGAGTAGAGCCGCCGGCCCATGGAGCGGATCGTGAGCCCGACCAGGGGGAAGGCGATCAGGGCGAGGAGCGTGAGCCGCGCCTCCTGCGTCACCATGACGGCGAGGAGCGCGACCACGGTGCAGACCTGCCGGAACGCCATGACCAGAACCTCGGACGACAGACGGGCCAGGCGACTGGCGTCGACCACGACGCGGGACATGAGGTCGGCCGAGTGCCGGCCATGGAAGAACGCGAGCGGCATGGCCTGGATGTGCGCGTAGAGGTCGCGCCGGAGGGCCGTGATCACGCGCTCGCCGACGGAGGCCATCATGTACGACTGGCCGTACCGCCCGACGCCCTTGACGACGTAGACCGCGAGGATGAGGAGCGGGAGGAGCTTCAGCATCGTCAGGTCGCGCCGGATGAAGATCTCGTCCATGGCCGGCTTCACGAGCCAGGCGATGAGGCCGTCGGCGCCGGAGACCACGATGGCCAGGAGACCCCCGGCGACGAGCCAGGACCAGTAGGGGCGGACGTACGGAAGGAGGCGCTTGAAGACGCTCACGGCGATTCCGTGCGGGTATTGTAGCAGTGGCGTGGGCCCGGCGGCGCGATTACGGTGCGCGGGAAGCGCGTCCACGCCCGGCCCAGATCGGGTCGGGCACCCCCGGCGGCCGCGGGGCCTGGCGGGCCGAGCGTTGACCGATCAGCTCTGGCGCGAACCGGCGCGAGCCACGCGGGCATACAGGCTCTCGAGCCGCTCGACCTTCGCCCGGGTCGAGAAGCCCGCCACGACCCGCGCGCGGCCGGCCTGTCCGAGTCTCCGCGCCCACGCCGGGTCCGCGAGGAGCCGGAGAACGGCCGCCCCGAGCGCCTCGGGGTCCCGGGCCGGGACGAGGAGGCCGTGCTCCTCGTGGCCGACGAGCTCCGGGTTGCCCATCGCCCGGGTCGCCACCACCGGCGTCTCCATGGCCAGGGACTCGCGGAGCGTACCGGTGATGCCGAGCCCTTCGTAGGAGGCGTCGACCGAGACTTGCGCGGCGGCGAGCACATCGGGCACGTCGTCCCGGTAGCCCCAGATCGTGACCGCATCGCCCAGGCCACCGGCCTGGGCGAGGGTCTCGAGGGGCGCCCGCTTCTCGGGGCGCGCCCCCACGAGAAGCAGGCGGGCGTCCGGCCGCGCGGCGCGGATCCGCGCGAACGCCCGCAGGAGGTCGTCGTTGCCCTTGGGCTCCCGGACGCCGATCTGCGTGACGAGGGGCGTGCCGGGGTGGAGGCCGAGCTCCTGGCGGATCCCGGCGCCGCTCGCGCGGGCGGGGTCGAACCATTCGGTGTCGGTTCCGGAGTAGACGACCTCGATCTTCGCCCCCGGGAGCCCCTGGCGGACGAGATCGTCCTTGATCGCCTGGCACACGGCGACGATGCGCGTTACCGCGCGGCTTCCGTCGACCCAGCGGCTCACCAGCGTCATGGGGAAGCTGACGCCGCGATTGACCACGAGGGGCGGTCGCGGCCCGAGGCCTCGCGCGAGCAACGTGAGCGTCCGCCCTCCGCCCTTGTGGGCGTGCACGACCTCGATCCGCTCGCGGCGGAGAAGCCCGGCGAGGCGCGCGACCCCGACGGGATCCACAGGGCCGCGAAAGAACCCGAGGTGCGTGAAGCCGGCGGCCAGGGCCTCGGCGGCCCACCGCTCGCTCGCCCGCGTCACCACGGTCACGCGGTGCCCGCGCATGGCGAGGCCGCGCGCGAGGTCGCGGAGCTGGATGGCCGCGCCGGTGTAGAAGTCGCCCTTGGGATAGATCTCGAGGAGATTCACGGGGAGCTCGCCGTCCCGCCGTCCGGGCCGCGGAGCTGGGCGCGGGTCACTCGGATTGGCTCATGGGCCGGCGCGTGGGCTTCGGCTCACGCGGTTCCTCAGTCGCGGGCGATCGGCAGCCCTGCCTGCGCCCACCCGTTCATCCCGCCCCAGACATTGACGAGATCCGTGAAGCCGCGCGCGAGGAGCAGGCTCGCGACGAGGCTCGAGCGGGTGCCGCCGGCGCAGGTGAGGGCGACCCGGCGGTCCCGTGGGATCTCGGCGATCCGCTCCCCCACCTGCCGCATCGGGATGTGACGCGCGCCCGGCATGTGCCCGTCCATCCACTCGGCCGGCTCCCGCACGTCGAGGACCACGAGATCGGGCTCATGAGCGACACGACGGGCCAGCTCCTGGACGATGACGTTGGTCAGAGTCCCGACCGGGAGCCCGGAGGCGCGCACCGCGGCGGTGCCGACGACGTACCCGGCGATGTCGTCCAGCCCGACCCGGGCGAGGGGAGGGACCGCACGGGCAACGTCGGCCTCGGTCTCCACGAGGAGGGCGAGCGAGGCACGTGGCGGAACGAACCAGGCGACTCGCTCCGCGAACTGGGGTCCGTCGATCCAGACGTTCAGGCTGCCGGCGACGTGCCCGGCGCCGAACACTCGCGGATCACGGGTGTCGACGAGGACGGCGCCGGCCGACAGCGGATCGTCGAGATCGCGCGGCTCGAGGTGGAGAGGCGCGGGACGCTGCTGCATGACGACCCCCGGTTCTTGACGGTGATACGGCGCATCGACAGCGGGTGCGGCGGGACGCTCCCCGGCAACGCTGGACCGAAGCCCTCCTGGCGAGAGTGCCGGCGGGCCGGCCGGTGGGCCGGACTAACGCGCCGCGCGGATCCGACCGTCGTCACGGCTGGCCCCCATCGCCGGCAGGAGCTTCACCGTCCGCCGTGAGGCTGTGATAGCCGCCGTGGAAGTACACGAGCGGCCGCCCCCCCTCGACGGAGGCGGTCTCCACCTCTGCGATGAAGATCGTGTGGTCCCCCGCCTCGTGCGCCTCGACGATCCGGCACTCGAGGGTCGCCAGGGCGCCATCGAGGAGCGGCAGGCCCGTCCGGCCCTCGTGGCACGGCACGCCGCCGAACTTGTCACCGCCCGACATCGCGAACCGGCGCGACAGCTCCTCCTGCTCGCGGGGCAGGATGTTGACGGCGAACCAGCCCCGCTCGCGGAAATCCGGGTGGGCCGTGGCCGCGTGGTCGACACAGATGAGGACGAGCGGCGGATCCAGCGAGACGGACGTGAAGGCGCTGGCCGTCAGGCCCGAGGGGTGCCCCTCCCGATCGCGGGTCGTCACGACGGTGACGCCGGTCGCGAAGCAGCGGAGCGCGGTGCGGAACTCGGCCGGGGTGAGCGCCATCAGGCCCGCGCCGACCCTACCATGCGGCTCCTCGGCTTGACAAGGGTTCGGCCATTCTCTACCTTGGGCGTACCCCGCAACGGCGCGATCCAGACGGCATTGGTGTGCCAACCCGCAGGAGATGGCCAGGAGGCTGACGATGGGGCAGGAGAGGCGGAACGCGGAAACTCCGACGGTCGAGGCGCTCGTGAACGCGTTCGAGAGAGGCGCCGTGTCGCGGCGCGACTTCCTGCGTCGCGCAGGGCTGCTCGGCCTGACCGCGGCCGGGGCGGGCGCGCTGGCCGACGCAGCGGCGCCGGCGCGGGCGCGTGCGCAGACGACCCAGAAGCGCGAGGTGGTTGTTGCGCAGGGCGGTGACATCTCGAAGTTCGATCCGCACTTCTCGACGTCCTCCAACGACATCAGGGTCTCCTTCAATGTCTTCGACAACCTGACCAGCCGGCACCCTGACCAGAAGGTGTATCCGGGGCTCGCCACCGAGTGGAAGGCGACCGGGCCCACGACCTGGACGTTCAAGCTCCGCCAGGG
>JBGQGN010000026.1:0-15171 GCA_041497395.1 Methylomirabilia bacterium | reverse complement strand
GTCAGCAGGAGCTCGCGCTGGATGGCCGCCGCCGGTGTCGCCGGCTCCGCGCGGCGCCTGAGCGCGGCGAGCCCGTAGTGGGCCGGCACGAGGCCGTGGTCTCGGGCTCCGAGGAGAGCGTCGAGGGCCAGCGCGGTACGGGAAGCACCCCCCGGATCAGGTCCCCAGACGGGTTCGAAGCGGATCGACGCGTAGAACTCCCGCAGGACGCCGGTCCGGAGCGGCTGTCCGTCGACGCGGAGCGCGGGGCCGGATTCGAGCGCCGTGCGGAGATCGTCCGCCGTGGGTCCGTCGGCGGCGTGGGCAACGAAGCCGAGCGCCGAGAAGCCGGCGAGCGCGAGGCCTGCCGCCCCGCGCAGAAGGGCGTGAGCGCGCGGGGCCGTGATCAGCTCTCCGCGCCCCGGCTCCGGTGAAGCTCGATGGGCTTCCCGTGAGGCGTGGCCCGCGCGGCCGCGGCCCACTCGGCTTTCCGCCGGTGGAGCTCGTCGGCCGCGACCAGGCCCTTCTCGGCGACCAGGCGCTCGAGCGTGGCGAGCCAGTGGTGGTAGTAGGTGTCGCCCCGGTCGGGATCCCCGGCGGCCTGGGCCCGCTTGATCTCCCCCGCCAGCCGCTCGGCCCACTCGGTCCACGTGAAGTGACCGGCCTCGTGGAGCCGGACGGCCATCGCGAAGGCCTGGGCCTCCCAGGGCGCCCCGAACACCGGCGCGCCGGCCTCGTCACGCGGGAGGGCAGGGACGTCAGGTATGCGATCTCTGGCCATGCGTTCCTCCGATTGAGGATATCGTATCGCGCCTCGACGTCAGGGCCCGGAAGCTTCGAGCAGGGTCAGGATCTTGGCCAGGACCTCCTCCACGACGTCCGGCGGCGCCGGCTCGATGCGCCGCGCCTGGCGAGCATTCCAGTCAAGGCTCTTCAGCTGATCGGCGAGGATGACGCCCGAGACCTTGCTGCTTCCTGGCAAGGCGACCTCGAACGGGTAGCCCTTGGCGTGCGAGGTGACGGGACAGACGAGAGCAAGTCCGACCCTGCCGTTGTACGCTTGGGGCGAGACGACTAGCGCTGGCAGCGCCGGCCGTCGGCCGCGCTGCTCGTGGCCCGACGTGGGGTCGAACTGGAGCCAGACCAGATCTCCGCGAGCGGGGACGTACCGCCCCGGCACCTACCAGACCTCCCGGCCCCGGGGTCTTCCGGTCGCGACCGCGGCATGCCGGTTTTCAGTTGTGACTCCCGCCAGCAGGGTCTCGAGCGTGTATCGTCGCGCAGCCACGGGCGTGACGACGATCCGGCCCTCGGCCACTGACACGTCGACCGCTGAGCCCTCTCGGACGGCCGCTTCCTCGGCGAACGCCTTGGGGATCCGAACACCGAGGCTGTTTCCCCACTTCCGCACCTTCGTCCGCATGCTCACCTCCCGTATACACAAGGAGTATACACTGCGGATCGGGCGGAGCGGTGACAGCGCCGGGCTCGACGGGACAGGCGATCGCGGGGCGCGGTCTTCCGCTCCAGGCCGATCGACAGGAGCGCCGGTACGCAATCCTGCTTGGTCTCGGGCGTCGGGAAACCGGATTGTGGGTGCGGCGGCGTGGATCAGCCCGACGGAAGCGTGAGACCGAGCCGGGCCGCTTCCTCGAGGAGTCGGGCGACCGGCTCGGATCGGAGGAGCGACTCCTTCAGCCCGGGACGGGGAATCCTCGGCAGGGTTCCCTGGAGCGCCCCGATCGCCCTCTGGTAGGCATCACGAGCCTCGGCCTCCCGGGCAGGACCGAGGGCGCGGCCGAGGGCGCCGGCAGTCTCCCAGATCGTCCGCGGCGCGGCCGTCGTCTCCGCGATCTCGAGGGCCCGGCGAAGCTCGGCCTGGGCATCTCCGACTCGCCCGGCCGAGAGCCAGAGCTCCCCGCGGATCCGATGTCCTTCGGCCAGATGGCGCCGGGACTCGGTCCGCTGGGCGATGCGGAGTCCCTCCGTGAGGTGGGTGTCGGACCGGTCGAGATCCCCCTCGATCAGGAAGAGGCGGGCGAACATGAGCGCGACGCGCATCTGCCACCTCCAGAGATGCGAGTCGAAGGAGCCCGTGCGGAGCCGCTCGGCCGCCTCGATCAGGATCCCTCGCGCGACGCCGATCTCGCCGAGACCGAGGTGGTCCTCCGCCAGGTTGATGGTCGAGTAGATCTCCGGGTTGGAGATCTTCGCGGTCCGGCTGAAATCGAGCGCCTCCCGGTCGAGCTCGATCGCTTGCCGCAGGTCCCCGAGCTGCTGGTGGATCCAGCCGCTGGTGTTCATGCTCCGCGCGATGCCGTACTTGTTCTCACGTTCGCGGCTCTTGTTCCGTACCTGGTCCAGGATCAGGAGGGCGGCGTCCCACTCGCCCGACGCCACGTGAGCGTTGCAGAGAACGCAGAGCGACACCAGCTCGTAGAACCCCTCGTGACTGGTCTCGGCAAGGCTGGCCGCCTCCCTGGAAAGGGTGATCGACTGACGGTACTCCCCCCGCCACATGGCGTGCGTGCCGAGCCACGCGAGGTCGGTGACCAGCGGGCCGGTCAGGCCGCGCCGGCGGCAGATCTCGACGGAGCGGAGCAGCTTCGCGTCCGCCTCCTGGAGGGCTCCGGCCTTCTGGTCCACCATGGCGAGCGAGTAGAGACCACGGGCGAGGATCCGCTCGTCGCCCGTCTCGTCGGCGATCACCATGGCCTCCCGGGCGCACTTCTCCACGAGTCCCTTGTAGGCCTCGGAGAAGCGCCACCAGTGGGAGCCGGCCTGGTTGCAGAGGGCCTCACCCTCCTTGACCCGATCGCCGAGGCGCGAGGCTGCCTGTTGCATGGCCTCGAAGTCCGCCACCGCCTCGTCGTAGCTCGACAGGAGGTGCCAGACGGCTCCGCGGGCCTCGTGGATCGCGAGGAGGTCCGCGTCGCCCGGTGGAGGGCTCATCCGGCCCGCGGCCTGGAGGGCCTGCGTGTAGAAGTGAATCGCCTCCCGGTTCGCGAAGATCGCACGGGCGCGGCCGGCCGCGCGGCGCGCGTATGCGAAGGCCTTCGGCCAGACCTCGCCCTGGCCGAAGTGGTGAGCCAGCTCGGCGACGTGCTCGTCGAGCCTGTCGGCATAGAGCTCCTCGATGGCCCGTCCCACCAGCTCGTGGAGCGCGCGACGCCGAGGCTTCAACAGGCTCCCGTAAGCCACTTCCTGGACGAGCGCGTGCTTGAAGACGTACTCCAGGTCGGGGAAGAGCGTCTTCTCGTAGATGAACTCGAGGGCGCGCAGGTCCGTCAGCGACTCCTCGAGGGGATCCTGGATGTCCTCGATCCCGCGAAGGAGGTGCGCGGCGAACTCCCGGCCGATCACGGCGGCAGTCTGGATCGTGCGCTTGCGCGTGTCGGCGAGGCGGTCGATCCGCGCCATGATGACGCCTTGCACGGTGTCGGGGACGTCCTGCGGGGTGACCGGTCGGACGAGGACATACCCCTCGTCCGTACGGGCGAGGATGCCCGTGTCGACGAAGGAGCGGGTGATCTCTTCGAGATAGAACGGGTTGCCCTCCGCCTTCCGGCAGACCAGAGTCGTGACCGCGGCGGGCAGCGACTGGATCCCGAGCACCGACTCCACGACGCGCTCGCTCTCTCCTTCCGACAGGGGCGCCAGCGCGATCTGCGAGTAGTACGAGCGGTCTACCCACGGAGGCGCGTAGCCCGGACGGTGGGTGACCAGGAGGAGCACGGCCGCCCGCGTGCTGTTCTCGGCGAGGTACCGCAGGAAGTCCTGGGAGGCGGGATCGATCCAGTTGAGGTCCTCGACCGCGAAGACGATGGGCCGGCGGGCGCTGCCGGCGATGGTCAGGGCCCGAAGGGCCTCGAACGTGTAGCGGCGCCGCCCCTCGGCGGCCATCCCTCGGACGGCCGGGTCGTCCGCTTCCACGCCGAGCAGGCTCAGAAGGAAAGGGACCGAGCGGGAATCGGCGTCGAGGGCTCGGAGGCCCCGCTCCACCTTGTCTCGGATGACGTCGTCCCGGTCGCCTTCCGCGATGCGCAAGCCGCGCTTGAGCAGCTCGACGACAGGCAGCAGCGGAATCGTCTGGCCGTAGGAGATGCAGCGACCTTCGAGGTAGAAAACTTCCTCGCCGAGGCTCCGGCGGAACTCGAAGAGGATCCGCGACTTCCCGACACCGGCCTCGCCCACGATCCCGACGACCTCGCCGCGGCCCTGTCGCACGCGCTCGATCGCCTGGCGGAGATGAGCCAGCTCCCGCTCGCGACCCACGAGTGGCGTCAGCTCCGTCGCCACGTCGACGCGGGCGCGCCGCTCGCGGAGGCCCGTGACCTCGTGGGCGACGACGGGCGCCTCCTTGCCCTTGACCAACAGGGGCGGCAGGGCCCGGAAGGTGAACGCCCCGGCCGCGAGCCGTCGCGTCGTCTCGCTGACCAGGACGACGCCGGGCTGGCACGCCTGCTCGAGGCGCGCCGCCAGGTTGACGGTGTCGCCCTGGGCGGTGTAGTCCATGCGGAGGTTGTCGCCGATCTTGCCGACGACCACCGTGCCGCTGTTGAGGCCGATCCGCATTCGGAACTCGATCCCCTGCTCTCGCTGCAGGGTGGTGCCATACGCTGCCATGGCGGCCTGGATCGCGAGCGCGGCGTGGATCGCTCGCTCGGCGTCGTCCTCGTGGGCGATGGGCGCGCCGAAGAGGGCCATGATGCCGTCGCCGGTGAACTGGTTGATGGTGCCCTCGTACCGGTGCACGGCCTCCGAGAGGCGCTCGAAGCAGCCGTCCATCACCGCGTGGAGATCCTCGGGGGAGAGCTGGCCGGCGAGGTGCGTGAACCCGGCGACGTCGGCGAAGAGCACGGTGACGGCCTTCCGCTCGCCCTCGAGCGCCGCCGCCGAGGTCAGGATCTTCTCGGCGAGGTGGGACGGCGTGTAGGCGCGGACCTTCGCCTCCTGGAGACGGAAGAGCTCGTCCTTCGGTGGGGACGGGGCCGTCACCGTAGGAGGCGCGGCGCCGCCTACCGCGCCCGTCGGGACCGGTCCGGCGGCAAGGGGCGTTCCGCATGCCGAGCAGAACTTGAAGGCCGGTGGGTTCTGGGCCCCGCACCGAGGGCACCCGAGGGCCAGCGGGGCTCCGCAGGCTCCGCAGAACTTGGCCCCAGCCGGATTCTCGAACCGACACGCCGGACAGGAGAACGGCAGGGCGGAGGCGGTCACGGCGACCCACCGTCCCATACGCTCCACACGCCTGTCAAGGCGCGGGAGATGAATCGACAACGAGTCGAGCTCCGAGTACCCCGCCGGCGGCTGGCGCGGGGCTCTCGCGCCCTGCCGGCGAAGCTTTCTCTCGCGCCACCTCTGGGTGGGCGCGGATGCGGATCCGATCATTGACAGCATGGCCATCTGATGGCTATGATTCATGGCCATGCAGGGCCATCCTGCGCGACGATGATGAAGGCGGTCAAGATCGCCGAGCTCAAGAACCGGCTGAGCTACTACCTGCGCCGCGTCCGGCGCGGCGAGTCGATCCTGGTCTGCGACCGCGACCGTGTCATCGCGCGGATCGAGCGCGTCGGGTCTGGCGAGCCACTCCCCGCCAGCGACGCAGAGTGGCTCGAACGGCTCGAGCGACGGGGCGTCATCCGTCGCGGCGTGGGACCTCCTCCAACGAAGGAGTGGCTTGCCCAGCGGCCGCGGGTCGAGGCCGACGTCGTGGCGGCTCTCCTCCGGGAGCGTGACGAAGCGCGGTGAGGTTCTGGGACAGCTCCGCGGTGGTGCCGCTGCTGGTGACGCAGGAGCCGTCCAGTCGGGCTGCCGGGTGGATGGCCGGGGATCGCACGATGGTGCTGTGGACGCTCACGCCGGTCGAAGTGACTTCCGCGCTCCGCCGGCTCGTCCGAGAGGGGTCCCTCGAGGAGCGAATTGCCCGGCTGGCCGAGGCTCGCATGGACGACCTCGTCCGCGCCTGTCACGTCGTCGTCGACGTTGATGCGGTCAAGCCTCTGGCAGTCCGGTTACTGCGTCTTCATCCGCTTCGGGCTTTCGACGCGCTCCAGCTCGGAGCGGCGTTGCACTGGGCCGAGGGGCATCCCCAGGGGCGGACGCTCCACACGCTGGACAGCCGGCTGGCGCTCGCCGCCGAGCGCGAAGGGTTCGTCGTTCCGTCGTGAGCGACGTCCTGGCGGGCGCGACCCTACGCCAAGACGTGCCCGCAATGAGATGAGTGTGTCTTGGGCCCGGTCAGACGGAGTCGAGGTAGTCGTCCCAGAGGTCGACGTAGACCGCGTCCTGCGGGTGGCCGTCCGGCCCCCAGAGCTCACGGGCAGCGAAGCGCACGCTGTAGACGTGCTGAGGCTTCCGGCCGAGACCCGCCGCGTGAGTGTCCGGGAAGATGAAGACGCCGTGGTCGCGGTCGATCACGCCACGCCGGCCGCGCACGTAGCGCGGGATCCGGGTGTGGCCCACGGGGTTCATGTTTCGCGCGACGACCACGTCCCCCGCCTTGAACTGCGGGGGAACGGGGTCGTCGAGGCGCGCCGCGCGGTGGTTCCTCAGGAGCCGAGGGACGTCGTCTCGCCGGAGGGCGCCCGGTAGTGGCTCGGCGGGATCCGGCGCCTTGGGATCGGGGCCCTCGCGCACGCGCCGGTCGAGGTCGGCCCGCGGAAGGAACCCGTGGCGCTCGAGGAGCCGCTCCAGCCCCCAGAGCCAGTGCTCGTAGTAGCTGGTCGCGAGGTACTCGGCCGGCGGCATCTGCTCGCGCGCGTCCCGGGACATGTCGAGGTTCCAGCGGCGCCAGGCGCCCATCGCGAGCCTGAGTGCGAAGGTCCGCCGCTCCCACTCGGCGTGGAAGACCGGCTCGTCCGGCTCGATGACGACCGGCCCCAGGCCGTGCATCCCGCCGAGATCGTGGACGCCGTTCATCGCGAGGGCCCCGGCGCCTTCACCCGCGTCACGCCGATCATCGCGTCACGGGTGACGAGCGCCGCCAGCGCCTCCTCCGTCAGGCGCTCGGTGCCTGGCGGCCGCTCGGGCAGGACCAGGTAGCGGAGCTCGGCCGTCGAGTCCCAGACGCGGACCTCGACGTCGTCACCGAGCTCGACGCCCACCTCGCGCAGGACGCCGCGCGGATCGAGGACCGCGCGGGCCCGGTACGGCGCCGACTTGTACCAGACGGGCGGGAGACCGAGAACCGGCCAGGGATAGCAGGAGCAGAGCGTGCACACGACGAGGTTATGGACCTTCGGCGTGTTCTCGAGGACCAGGATGTCCTCACCCTGGCGGCCGATGTACCCGAGCTCCGCGAGGGTCGCTGTCGAGTCGGCGAGGAGTCGCCGCTTGAACTGGGGATCCACCCAGGCCTTCGCGACGACCCGGGCGCCGTTCCGGGGACCGACCTTCGTCTCGTAGGTGTCGATCAGCTCGTCGAGGGCCGCCGGGTCGACCAGGCCCTTCTCGGTGAGGAGCGACTCCAGTGCCTTGACCCGGAGCTGGACGTCCGACAGCGACGCGTTGTGGGGATGCGCCGGATCGTCCGTCGAGTGCCCTCCGTGCTCGTGGGTGTGCTCGTGTCCCTCCGAATGCTCGTGCTCGTCCCCGTGTTGACCGCTCATGCCCGCCTCCGTGTGTTCGCCAAGCGTCTGATGATAGCGCGAGGCCCGCGGTGTCTACCAGTGCAGACCATCGGAAACGTGTCGAGGGATCCGCGCTCGTCTCCGCGAGATGCGCAGCCGACCCGGTCACGGTCCTCCGCGGCGGATGCCCTCGGGCGCCACGGCCATGAGCAGCTCCGGATCATCGCCGAGGGGGAACGATCACGTCCCGCGGCCGGCCCGCGAGGAAATGCTCGATGTTCTCCACCGCCCGCAGGAGCCCGGCGTCGATCACCTCGCGGGTCGTTCCTCCGTTGTGCGGGGTCAACACGACGTTGGCGAGCCCGAGGATGGGGTCCCCCGCGGGGATGGGCTCCTCGTGGAAGACGTCGAGCGCGGCGCCGGCGATCCGGCCATCCCGTAGCGCGTCCACGAGCGCGGCCTTGTCGACGAGACCGCCCCGGGCAGTGTTGACCAGGAACGCGGTGGGCTTCATGAGCGCGAGCCGGTCCCGACCGAGATAGCTCTGCGTGTCCGCACTGAGGCGCAGGTGGAGGCTGACGATGTCCGCCTCCCGGAGGAGCGTCTCGACCGGGACGTGTCGGGCGCCGGCCGAGGCGGCGCGCCCGGCGTCCGGGCCGTAGGTCGCGGCCAGGAGGCGGACGCCGAACGGCGCCAGCAGCTCCGCCACCCGGGCGCCGATTGCGCCGAGCCCGATCAGTCCCACGGTCCGCCCTTCGAGCTGGATGAGCTGCCCGCGGGGCCACTGACCCGCCCGCGTATCGCGATCCATCGCGGGGATGCGGCGCGTGATGGCCAGCATGAGCGCGAGCGTGTGCTCGGCAACGGCGTGGGCGTTCACGCCCGGAGTGTTGGTCACCGCCACGCCCCGCGTCCGGCACGCCGCCAGGTCGACGTTGTCCGTTCCGGTGCCCCAGATCGAGATGAGACGGAGGTTCGGGCACCCGGCCAGCACGCGGTCGGTGAAGCGCGCGTGGGCGCGGATGTTGATGACGATCTCCGCGTCACCGATCCGGCGGATCAGCTCCGTTTCCTGGTCCGCCCCGCGCTCGGTGTGCACGGTGACGTTGCCCAGCCCGCGCAGCCTCGGCTCGGCGGAGGAGCCGGTGAAGGCGGCCGGGAAGTCGTCGGGGACCACGATCTCGAGGCTCATCGGACAAGCTCCCTCTGGTGGTGGTGGTCGGAGGCGTGGCGGCCGGGCTGCGGCGTCACGCGGCTCACTCCGCGTCCGGACGGTCCGGGTCTGGTCCTTCGCCGGGAAGCGGAGGCGTCCGGCCGCCGAAGCGGGCGGGGTCGAAGAGCGAGAGATCCATGGATGGCCGGCCGTCGACGATCCACTCGGCGACGAAGCGGCCGGTGGCGGGCGAGTGCTGGAAGCCATGACCGCCCCAGCCGACGGCCAGGAAGAAGCCCTCGACTCCTGGCGCCCAGCCGAGGATCGCGTGATCGTCGGGCGTGAGGGGACGAAGGCCGGCCCATCCGCCCGCGATGCGTGCGCGCTCGATCACCGGGACCCGGTGGATCGCCTTGGTCACGGCTTCCTCCATCATGCTCCAGTCCACCGGCGCGACCTGATCGTCGCCGATGTCCGTGACGTCTCCGGGACTGAGAAGCAGCTGCGCCATCTCCTTGCGGAAGTAGAACCCGCTCCCGGTGTCGGTCGTGATCGGCACGGGCCCGGGGATCTCCGGGAACGGCTCCGTGTAGAAGATGTGGCGGCGCCGCGGGTACACCGGCAGCGCGAGGCCGGCGAGGCGGCCGACCCGGGCCGCCGCGGGACCGGCGGCGTTGACGACGACCGGGGCGGCGATGTCCCCGTCTGAGGTCCGGACACCCCGGATGCGACCGGACTCGAGCGTGAGACCCGTCGTCTCGACGCCCTCGAGGATGCGCGCGCCGAGCTCGCGGGCGCGCCGGGCGAAGCCGGCCGTCACCTCGGCGGGGCCCGCGACGCCGTCCTGGGGGCCCCACACCGCGGCGACGAGGTCGTCGACGTGGAGCGCCGGCACGAGCGCCTGGGCTTCCCTGGGCGAGATCACGCGGACGTCGACGCCCAGGCGGCGCTGGAGCGCGATGCGCGTCTCGAAGCCCCGGAGGTCCGCGGGGCTCGAGATCAGGAAGAGGTAGCCGATCCGCTGGAAGCCGGGGTCCCCGCCGAACTCCTCCTTGAAGGATTCGAGCACGCGCTGCCCCTCGAGCGAGAAACGGATCTCGGTCTCCGTGCCGAACTGGGCGCGGATCCCGCCGGCGGCCTTGCTCGTGGTGCCGCTGCCGACCGTTTCCCGCTCCAGCAGGACCACGTCACGGACGCCTCGCCGGGCGAGGTGATACGCGATGCTGCAGCCGACGGCGCCGCCGCCGATCACGACGACGCCCGCAGTTCTGGGGGTCACAGCGCGCGGGCGGCGCGGGTGCCGTCGAGCATGGCGTCGTGGATGCGGCGGGGCGAGACGGCGTCGCCGACCAGCCGGAGCTCCGGCACGCGCCCGTCGAGCTCGTGGTACAGGCTGTCGTTCGCCTTGCCCCCGAAGGAGAGGACGACGGTGTCGGCTTCGATCGTCGCCTCGGCCCCCGAGAACGTGTGGCGCGTGCGGAGACCGCCCGGCACGATCGCCTTCGCCGCCGTGAGCGGCTGCAGCACCACGCCCTGGCCGAAGAGCCGGGCGTACAAGTCCGAGCGGATGCCCTCATCGATGTCCTCGCCCACCATGAAGTACTTCGAGATCAGCGTCACCTGGCAGCCGCGTCCAGCCAGGAGATCCGCGGTCGTCGGCGCCGCGTAGTGGCCGTCCTCGTCCACGACGACGACGCGCCGGCCCGGCGTCACGCGGCCCAGCAGCACATCGACCGTGGTGGCGACGTGCGGCAGCTCCACGCCCGGAAGATCCGGCACGCGGGCCGTCGCCCCCGTCGCCACGACCACCGCGTCCGGCTCGAGCGCCAGGACGTCAGCCGCTGTGGCGCCGATGCCGAGCCGCACATCGACGCCGGCCTTCCGGACCTGCTGCGCGAGCCACTGTGCGATCACCGCGTAGTCCTCGCGCTTCGGAGCCTTGGCGGCGGCGAGGATCTGGCCGCCCAGCAGCAGGGTCGCCTCTAGGAGCGTGACGCGGTGGCCCCGGATCGCCGCCACGCGCGCCGCTTCGAGCCCGGCGGCGCCGCCGCCGACCACGACGACCCGCTTCGGGCGCTCGGCGGGACGGATCACGCCGAGCTCCGCCTCGCGGCCGATGAGCGGGTTCTGGACGCAGCCGATCGCCTTGCCCTGGCGGAGCCGGCCGATGCACCCCTCGCTGGCGCCGACGCAGACCCTGATGTCGTCGAGCCGGCCCTCCATCGATTTCCGGGGGAGCTCGGGATCGGCGATGAGCGCCCGGGTCATTCCGACCAGGTCGCACACGCCCGCGGCGAGTGCCGCCTCTGCCTGCTCCACCGTCGATATGCGGCCCGCCACGATCACCGGCACCTTGACGACCGACCGCGTGAGAGCCGCGAGGTCGTTGAAGAGGCCGTGGGGGTGGTAGAGGGAGGGGGTGATCATCGCCTCGTACTTGAGCGTCTCCGGGTTGGATCCGCTCACCATCCAGTAGTCGGCGATGCCGAGGCCGTCGACCAGGCGAGCGACCTCGAGGAGCTCCTCCCGGCTGAGGCCCCCCGGCACGAAGTGGTCGCCGCTGTGGCGGACGCCGATGATGAACTCGGGCCCGACGGCGTCGCGGACGGCCCGGAGCACCTCGGCGATTAGACGGCAGCGGTTCTCGACCGAGCCCCCGTACTCGTCCGTGCGCTTGTTGGTCAGGGGGGAGAGAAAGTTCTCGAGGAGGTGGCCGCCGTAGAAGGGGATGTCACAGCCGTCGTAGCCGCCCTTCTGGAGCCGCACGGCGGCGGCGGACCAGGCGTCGACCACCTCGCGGATCTCGCGCTTCGTCATGACATGCGGCCACTCGCGGTGCCGCTCCTCGCGGGTATCGGAGGGCGCCCAGAGGGGCACCCCCGAGTACCAGGAGTGCCCGCGGCGGCCGCGGTGGGAGATCTGCGAGAGGCAGAGCGCGCCGTGGCGGTGGATCGCCTCGCTCATCCGCTGGAACTGGGGAATGATGCTGTCGTCCCAGTTGTTCACCTCGCCCCAGTCGTTGACCGAGGTGGGGTGGATGCTGGACGAGCCGAACATCATCACGACGCCGCAGCCGCCCTTCGCCTTCTCCTCGTGGTAGCGGATGTAGCGGTCGGTGATCCCGCCCTTCTCGCCGAACGCCGCCCCGTGGGGCGTGGACACGATACGGTTCTTCGCCTCGCGGCGTCCGATCTTCACTGGACTGAACAGCCGTCTGAACTGACTCATCACGTCTCCCGTTCGAGTATGCATGTGCGCCACGGGTCTTGCCGTCAGCTTGCCCTCCGCCTCGGGGTTTCGGGCCCCTGTCTCCCCGCCCCCGCGAGGCCGCGCCTCGCGGGGGGACTCGGAGGGGACACCGACCATACCGGCCGTCGCGCCTCGGGCCTGTGGCCCTCGTGACGCGACGACCTCTGGCCGCCCCGACGCGGCAGGGCGCCGCCGGCGTCACTCGCGGCGGCGCCTCGCTGTCATGCGAGCCGGGGTCACTCCTGGTGCCCCGGCCCCGAGTCGATCACTACTTCACCTTGGCGTCGTAGAGAAACAGCATGTTGTCGATCCAGGGCGTCCAGTCGAGGCGGCTGCTGATCCCGAAGATGTGGGCCTGCTGGTACGCCTTGATGATCGGCGCCTCCTCGTAGATCATCTCCTGCGCCTTCCAGTAGAGCGCCTTCCGCTTCTCCGGGTCGTTCGAACCCTGGGCGTCCTCGAGGATCTTGTCGAGCGCCTCGTTCTTGTTGATCGACAGCGCCGATTTCGAGTGGAGCGAGTTCACGAGGAGGTCGCCGTCGAAGACGCCGGCGCCGCCCCACGCGGTCATGTAGACGGGCAGGAGCTCGCGCTTGCGCCACTTCGTCGTGTAGACGCTCTGCTCGCCGACCTCCACCTTCGCCTTGATGCCCACCTTGCCGAGCATCTGGGCCATCGCCTGGACGACCTCGATGTCGTTCATGTAGCGGCGGTTCGGCACGTGGAGGGTCATCTCGAAGCCGTTGGGGTGCCCCGCCTCGCGGAGCAGCGCCTTGGCCCGGTCCGGATCGTAGCCGTACCACTTGATGTTGGGATTGAACCCGAAGGCTTCCTTCTCGAGCGGCACGCCGAGCACCTGCCCGTAGCCCTCGAGCACGGTCTTGATGATCGTGTCCATGTCGATGGCGTAGTTGATGGCCTTCCGGACACGCACGTCCTGCCAGGGGCCAGGCATGAGGTAGTTGGTGATCTTCATCATGATGATGAAGCCGCCGAGCGTCGACACCTCGATCCGGGCGACCCCGCTCGCCTTGACCTTGCCGATCTGGTCGGGCGGGATGTCGCTGACGAGGTCCGCCTGGCCGGAGAGGAGCGCGGCCACGCGCGTGGTGAGCTCGGGCACGTGACGGAACACCAGGCGGTCGATCGCCGGGGCCCCCCGGTGGTAGTCCTTGTTGGCGTCGAGCACGAGGCGCTCGTCCTTGACCCACTCGACGAACTTGTAGGGGCCGGTGCCGACCGGCTTGACGGCGAAGCCGGCGTCCCCGACCTGAGCGACGTACTTCGGCGGCACGATGCCCACCGTCCCGCAGTGCCCCGGGCTCATCCGGACGGGCAGGAGGGGGAACGGCGCCTTCGTGATGACGTTCACCGTGAATGGGTCGACGATCTCGACGCGGTCGATCGTCGCGATGCTGGTCCGGCCGGGGGCCGCCTGCTGGGGGTTCAGCATCCGCTCGATACTGAACTTGACGGCGCTCGCGTCGAAGGGCTCGCCGTTGTGGAACTTCACGTTCCGGCGGAGCTTGAACTGCCACGTGGTGTCGTTGAGGAGGCGCCAGGACTCGGCCAGGTTGCCCTCGAGCTGGAGGGTCTTGAGGTTCCGCCGGAGCAGGGTGTCGAAGATCTGGCGATCCGGCTCGTGAGCGTTCTTGTCGCAGTGCATGTGCCAGTCGAGCGTCGCGGCCTCGCCCGACTGCACGACGACGACGGGCTTCTGCTGGGCGGCGGCATCGCGCCCCGCCGGCGCGAGGAGCGCGACGAGGGCGACGAGCGCGAGGATCGAGGCGAATCGCGCGGCCAGGTGGCCCGGGCGTGGGGTGGTCTCCGGTCGCATCATCGGAAGCCTCCTCTTTTCGGGTCTACAGGCGGTCCACGGAGCTTCGGGTCTGACGGGTCTGGAGGTAGGGGTCGAGGGCGTCGCGGAGCGCGTCGCCCAGGAGGTTGATCCCCATGACGGTCACGAACAGGGCCGCGCCGGGGAAGAGCGCGAGCCAGTAGCGCGTGTCGACGAACTGCCGGCCCTCGGCCAGCATGCCACCCCAGGAGGGGATGGCGAGGGGCACGCCAAGCCCGAGGAAGGAGAGGCCGGCCTCGGTGAGGATGGCGCCCGCCACGCCGAACGTCGCCACGACGATGAGCGACGCGCTGACGTTCGGCAGCACGTGGCGCCAGACGATCGATCCGAGCGGGACGCCGAGGGCGCGGGCGGCGTCGACGAACGCCTTCTCGCGGATGGCCAGCGTCTCGGCGCGCACGACCCGCGCGTAAGCCACCCAGTTGCTGAGCCCGACCACCAGGATGATGTTGCGGACGCTCGCCCCCAGCACGCCGATGACCGTGATGGCCAGGAGGATGAATGGGAAGGCGAACTGCATGTCGGCCAGGCGCATGATGAGGTGGTCCCAGGGGCCTCCTCGCATCCCGGCCAGGAGGCCGAGCCCGGTGCCCACGGCGCCGGCGATGACCACGGCGGACAGCCCGATCAGGACCGAGGTCTTCGCGCCGTGGACCACACGGCTCAGGATATCCCGGCCGAGCTGATCCGTGCCGAGGACCGCGAGCGTGCCGTCGGCCGCGCGGGTGGCCGGACGGGTGAAGCGCGCCAGGAGGTTCTGCTCGTTCGGGTCGGCAGGGGCGAGCAGGCCGGGCGCGGCCGCGCACGTCCCGATCACGAGCAGTATCGCCGTCCCGATCCGGGCGCCGCCCGATCCGAGCAGGATCCGCGTGCGGCGCCAGCCGCGGCGCGGCGTCCGCAGGGAAGGGCCCGCGAGGCGCACCGGGAGGGCTCCCGCGTCAGGCTGCATGGTAGTGACCGAGGCGGACGCGCGGATCGAGGGCCGTGTACGCGAGGTCGATGACGATGTTCAGGAGCAGCAGCACCCCTGCCACGGTGAGGACGACGGCCTGGATGAGCGGCACGTCCTTGTTGACGACCGCCTCCACGGCCAGCCGGCCGACCCCGGGATAGGCGAACACCGCCTCCGTGATCACCGCGCCTCCCAGGAGGTTCCCCAGCTCGAGCCCGATCGCGGTCACGATCGGGATCGCCCCGTTGCGGAGGGCGCGCCGCAGGATCACCGACCACTCGCCCATGCCCTTCGCCCGCGCCGTCCGGAGGAAGTCCTGGTTCAGGACCTCGAGCATGCTCGACCGCGTGATGCGCGCGGTCCGGGCCATGGCCCAGACGCCCAGGGTGATGGTCGGCAGGACGATGGT
>JBGQGN010000025.1:0-15359 GCA_041497395.1 Methylomirabilia bacterium | reverse complement strand
GTTGCCACGGTCGCAGAGCTCGTCGAGCAGGCACCGGATCGGATCCGCGGGCTCTACGGAATCGACCCGTGGAGCCGGATGCGCGGTGTTCGCGAGATGGAGGATGCCGTCCGGCGCCAGGGCTTCGTTGGCGCCCACCTCCACCCCTACGGCTTCGGGCTCGGACTCAACGACGCCGCCTACTACCCGTTCTACGCGAAGTGCGTCGAGCTGGACGTGCCACTCGTCGTCCAGGTCGGGCACTCGGCCGAGGCGATGCCGAGCGCCGTGGGGCGGCCGCTCCTCCTCGACGACGTCGCGCTCTACTTCCCCGAGTTGCGCATCGTCGCGGCCCACACCGGGTGGCCGTGGGTCGAGGAGCTGGTCGCGCTGGCCTGGAAGCACCGGAACGTGTTCATCGGCACCTCCGCCCACAGCCCGAGGTACTGGGACCCGGCGCTGGTCCGGTTCCTCAAGTCGCGCGGCAAGGGCAAGGTTCTCTTCGGCACCGACTACCCGGTCCTGCGTCACGCCGAGGCGCTGGCCCAGGTCAAGGCGCTCGGACTGGGCGAAGAAGCGGAAGCGTGGCTTCTCCGAGAGACCGCCCGCAAGATCTTCAAGCTCTGAGGAGGCCGACCAGGATGGTGGCGTCCAGGCTCCCTGGGCCAAGCATGGCACCGAACCCCGGGAAGGAGGTCGCTCCACGATGTCTTGCCATCTACATGTGAACCGCTCGGCCACGGCCAAAGCCAGCCCGGCGACCGCGGGCCTTCGAGACGAGCACGAGGTGATCCTTCAGGCCCTCGCTGTGCTCGAGCGGGTGGCCGACCGTCTCGCGTCCGGCCGGCCCGTGAACGACTCGACGCTGACCGACCTCGTCCAGTTCCTGCAGACGTTCGCCGACCGCTGCCATCACGGCAAGGAGGAAGACCAGCTGTTCCCTGCCATGCGCGCCAAGGGCGCGGGAGGTCCCCTCGCGCTCTTCCTCGAAGAGCACGAGGAAGGGCGACGCTACCTCCGCACCCTCTCGAGCAGCGCCCCCAGCGCCGACCGAGCGGCGGCGGCGCGTCGCTACGTCGGGATGCTCCAGGACCACATCGAGCGAGAGAACGAAGTCCTGTTTCCCATGGCCGACGAGCTCTTCACCGCCGAGGAGCACGTAGCCCTGGCGCGTGCGTACGAGGACGTGGAGCTCCGGGTCGCGGGCGCTGGCGTTCACGAGGGACTTCTCGCGACGCTGGCTCGTCTCGAAGCCGCCGTGCCGTGTGCCCCGGTCGCGCCATGAGCGTCTCGGTCAAGAGCGTCGACCGGGTCGCCATCGCCGTCCGGAGTCTGGACCGGGCGCGGGCCTTCTTCGAGCGCCACTTCGGTGCGGAGTTCGGGCCCGTGGAGGATGTGGCGGTGGACGGGTATCGCTACGTCCCCTTCAAGATCGCCGGCTTCACGCTCGAGCTCCTGGAGCCGTGTACCCCCGACAGCCCGATCGCCCGGTTCCTCGATCGGCGTGGAGAGGGCCTCTACCAGATCTCGCTCAACGTCGACGATGTCGATGCCGCGGCGG
The DNA here is from genome assembly GCA_041497395.1 of Methylomirabilia bacterium. GTDB lineage: Bacteria > Methylomirabilota > Methylomirabilia > Rokubacteriales > DASRDR01 > DASRDR01. Next base: position 13,819 of record JBGQGN010000025.1, on the reverse strand, counting down.
CCACCCTCCGGGCCGAAGGCCTCACCGTCCTCGGCCCGCGGACGTACGACGCCGACGTCGTGCTCGAAGGATGCCGGTGGAAGGAGGCCTTCGTCCACCCGAAGGATGCCCACGGGGTGCTGATCTTCCTCGGCAAGCGGACGCCGGTGGCCAACGCGACCTGACCGGCATCGTGGCAGTATCCGGGCCGGGCGCCCGAGGGCTTCGTCCTCCTGCGCGCTTCCATGGGCGGCCGCGCGGCTCCGGGATCCGCGATCGCGATGACGCCTCGCTGGCCCGCGCCGCGCAAACGACCTCGCCAGCCTTCTGGGCATCGCAGCCGACCCGATCCTGACCCGATTCGCCCGGCACCGGCTGGTCCTCCCGCAGTACGAGGTCGGCCACGTCGACCGGGTGGCCGCGATCGACGCGAGGCTCACGCGGCTTCCCGGCCTCGCGCTGGTGGGCGCGGCCTACCGCGGCGTGGGCATCGCCGACACCGTGCGCGCGGCCGAGGAGACAGCCGCGCGTCTCCTCGCCGGACAACCGCGCGCGTAGGTGCTCAGCCCCGGAGCGACAGACCCAGGAGGACGATCGACAGGGCAACCAGGACGTTCAGGCGGGCAACCCAGGACGCTCGGCCGCGAGCGGACGGATCCGCGCCGGGGAGGTTGGCGCGCGGGCCGAGGACGAAGTCGTGAAACGCGCTCAAGAGCAGAGCGAGACCCACGAGCCCCAGCTTCCCGTGGAACCGGCCGGAGCGGAGCAGGGCTGGCTGAAACCACAGGTTCAGGAGCCCCGTGAGGAGCAGAACCGCCAGCGCGATCCAGGCGACCGCCCGGAAGCGCTGACCGCTGTCCCGGATGAGGCGCGCCCGGAGCGTCGCGTCGCCGAGCGCCCGGACCGTCGGGACCAGGACCAGCGCGATGAACAGCATGCCGCCTACCCAGGTGATCGCCGAAAGGACGTGGACCCAGCGGACGAACAGCGCCACTACTGCGACTCGCCCTGGGCGCGGGCGCGCAAGGCGGTCTGGTCCCGGACGATGAGGCGCCCACTGCGGTCCTCCACCAGCTCGTCCCGCAGCCAGCGGCTCACCACGCGGATGGCTGTCTCCACCGTGGTGCCCGACATGTCGGCCAGGCTCTGGCGCGTGAGGTGGAACGGTAGCTCGACCCCGCGCTTCGTGCGGACCCCCTCCCGGCCAGCCAGCCGCAGCAGGGTGGCGGCCAGGCGCGCCTCCACCGGCTCGACCGACAGGGACTTGACCGAGTCGTGGGCGGCTCGAAGCCGCCGGCCGATCAGGAGCGCCATCTCGCGGACGACCGGCGGATGGCGGTCCGCGAGGCCCACGACGACGTCGGCCGGGATCTGCACCACGATGCTGGGCTCCGTCGCCTGGGCCGATGCCGGATACGGTCGTCGCTCGATGACGGCGACGCCGCCGAAGATCTCGCCGGGACCGAGCAGCTCCAGGACCACGTCCTTGCCCGTGCGGGAGTGATGCACGATCCGCACGTGCCCGGCCTTGACGAGACAGAGCCACAGCGCCGGGTCGCCCTCATGGAACACATACTCTCGGGCTCGGCACGGCACCTCGCGCGCCGCCGCCGCGAGGGATTCCAGCTCGTGCGCCGGAAGGCCGGCAAACACGGGATTGGTCCGCAAGAAGTCGAGCACTTCCCCGGAGTCCGGACGCGACATCGGCGGCCAGGATAGCACGCGCCGCCGAGCCGACACCGCCTGGCGACCCGTTGCGGGAGCCTGACGCTCCTCGAATCAGCCCTGACCGGTTGCGTCCAATCCAACCCGTCTGTGACCGATCAGTGCCGGTCGTCACCTTTCGGCCGATCCCCGCCGGACGACTTACCTGACGTCGCACCGCCGTCAGCTCGCCCCTCGGCGGGCAGGGCGTGCCAGCGCTCCTTGGGCACGACCTTGGGCTCCGCCGGATCACCTTCGTAGGCCGGGGTCATGATCTGCACGCCGTACTCGTTGAACACATCCAGAATGTTGCGGTGCATGTCCGAGTACAGCGCGCTCATCGCCTGGGCGTTGCCGCAGTAGGCGTTGAGCTCGTACGTCACGGCGAAATCGCCGAGCGACTTCTGCCACACAAACGGCTCGGGGTCCTTGGGCAGGCCGGTGGTACGATCCGCGGCCATGCGCAGCATCGCCGCCACCTGGCGCCACGGCGTTTCGTAGCCAATCCCCACGGTGGTGTGCAGGATGAGGCCGCGGGTTTGCGCGAGCGAGCTGAAGTTGACGACGGCGCCGCTGAGGATCTTGGAATTCGGGACGATCACCTCCTCGTTCTTCACCGTGTGCAGGTGCGTCACGAGCAGCCGCACCTCCACCACGTCGCCCGTCACCTCGTCGATCCTGACGCGGTCGCCGACCTTGAACATCCGCCGGTACGCTTGGCTGTACCCGGCGATGATGTTGGAGATGGTCGAGGACGATCCCAAGGACACGAGAATCCCGAAGAACAACGACAAGCCCCGGAACGCCGGGGACTCGGCGCCGGGGATATACGGATAGGCCACGACCAGCGCGAAGACCACCACCAAGAGCCGGACGATCTTGTAGGTTGGCTGTGCCCAGTCGGCATCGAAACCCGAGATCCGAGATTCGACCGAGGATGAGGCGAGAGTCATTCGACATTCTCCAACCGGAACCCTGCAAGAAACCCGGAAGGAGGAGGTGCCGAGTCCATGACACGCGCATGTCTCGCTGAGCTCGCACGGGCCAGCGGGCCCGCGGCCAGGCGATCGCGGAGGTCCTGAACGGCCACACGCATCCGTCCGGCCGGCTGGCGATCAGCGTCCTCGCCGGTGTCGAGCAGACGCCCGGCCCGAGCCGGCGGGTTCCACAGCGCGGGGAGAGGTGGGCGCGCCCCCGCTAGGCGCTCACCCCGAGCCGGAAGTCCTCGCCACCCGGGCCAGCTGATCTGCCGGACCGCGCGGCCTACCCACCCAGTCGGTCGAAGACGTTGCGCGTGATGCGCTCGACGAACATGTCGTGGCCCTGCAGGCCGTACGCCCATTCGGTCGAGCCGCAGTTGAAGACCGTTCCCTTGCCCCGGCTGAAGGTGACCATGGCTGCGGTGCCGTACCGGTACTTCTCCAGCCCCGCCGGCGTGACCGTCCCTTCGAGCTGGCGCACGACCGCCTCCAGGTCCCGCTGGTCCCACATCACGTCGCGCTCGCCGGACGGCCGCTCGCCGAGCGATGCGGGCGCCAGGGCCAGGATCTCGGTGGTCATGGGCGCGCCGTCGCGGCCGGTCGGGTACGGCAAGCCATGCCGCGTCACGAAGTCGAGCCCATCGCACTCGTAGCCGACGATCCGGTCCCGGTCGCCGAAGACGTCGCCGTACTCCAGGTGGGTGCCGGCGAAGACCCAATGGGCGGGACGGTACACCATGTAGCCGCCAGAGGAGCGCGGCATGACGTAGCCCAGGCGGTGGTAGCCCCCGCGGGTGAAGGACAGGCCAAAGGTCTGGTTCTCGGGCCGCCCCGTGCGCGGATTCGACCACATGCCGGTCAGGTGCTTCTCCTGCGCGGTGCCATAGACGGGGTCGAATTCCGGCACGTACTTGTAGCAGACCATCTCCTGACCATCGTTCTCCAGCCGCACCTGCCAGAACGCGGCGTTGCCGATGAAGAACGCCGCGTGCCCGCCGGCCGCGACGAAGTCGTCCACCACGTCGCGCTCCTGCCACGTCCAGTACTCGTCGTGCCCGACCGTCGTCAGCATGCGGTACCCGTCCACCACCCCGGGGTCCTGGTCCAGGTCGCCCTGCACGCAGTAGTCCAGCGCGTAACCGTTGGCTTCCATCCACGGCACGAAGATCGACTCCCACGTGTGGAAGCCCGCGAACCGCGTCCAGTGGTGGTAGCCCTGCTGAACGTGGCGCGGGAACGCGTCGACGAGCGGACGCTCGCCGAAGCCCGGAGTGCCCGTGTTGGTGTTGCGAATGGTGCTCGCCACCCGGTGCAGCAAGCCGCGCTGCCACGGCCGCTGGAACGACAGCCGGCACGCCACCGAGCGGTCGTCGCTCGCGTAGAGGCACTTGCCGCCCCACGTGTTGTAGGCGGCATAGGTGTTGGTGGACAGGACCATCAGGATCTTCGCCACCCGCTTCCGGGCAGGCGCGCGCACGACAAAGAAGTGGTCCCACTCGAGGGGCTCGCCCTTTGCGTCCTCCGCCCGCAGCGTCACCGCGTAGTAGCCCGACCGCCAGTCCCTCGGGATCCGGAAGGCGAAGCCGTCCGGCCACCCACAGCCGCGGCCGAACGCCTCGGGCGGCGTCGGATGGAGGGCGCCCCGAATGCCGCTTCGCGTCCACACCAGCTCGCGCCGAGCACCGACCCGCGCGATCTCGATCGAGTACCGCGACGCGGAGGTGGAGGTGTGGAAGCGCACCTCGTCGCCCGGCAGGTAGCTCAGCCGGTCCGTGTAGCACCAGAGGCCACGCTCGCCGGGCCGGGTGAGGCGGTCATTGTCGGTGCCGACCAGCTTGATGATGAGGCTCAGCCGTCCGGGCGGTGGCATGTAGGACACCGCATCGGCCGGAGGCCGCTGGGCGACCAGCGCCGCGCGCGGGTCACGTTTCCGCTGGGTCATCGCGTGGGCTCCCGGTCCGAGGCGTGCACGTCAGGGCGGCGTCCACCGTGGCGCCACCGTCACGTCGCTTCTACCCGGTCATGCGAACCGATGCAAGAGCCTCCGCCGGCGGCGCCGCTCCATCTCCAGTGTCACCGGCCGCTACCCCGGGTGCCGGCCCGAAGCGTCAGGCTCGGCGGGCGGCTCGCGACGTCGTGCGGGACGATGATCGCGGCACGATGCCTCCGCGTGGTTCGCGACATCGCCGCATCCCTGGAAGGAAGCCTCGCAAAACCGACGCGCCCTTGCGGCCCCGCGTGAAGGTGTGGGTCGTCTTCGCCGACCGGGCGAAGCTCGGTGACGGCCGGGCCCGCTTCTTCGAGCTGGCCGACGAGCTCTTGAGGGGCGGCGGGGGCGCGTGAGGCGGCGGTCGAGCAGTTGCGCGGCCGCCGCGTCGAGGGCATCATCCTCGGCTGAAGGACGGCCGCATCCACGAGACGCGCTGTGACGGCGAGGCCTCCATGCGCTCGGAAGGAGGTCCGTGACGATCGTCCGTGCCGCGCAGCCTGCGCTTGCCGACCGCCGTCGGACGAGATACTCCTGATGCATGACTGACCGACCCCGGGTCTGGCTGGTCCGGCACGGGGAGACGGAGTGGTCGCTCAGCGGACAGCACACGGGTCGCACCGACGTGCCCCTCACCCCGGCCGGCCGGCGTCAGGCGGAGGCCCTCGGGCGTCATCTCAGCGGGCGTTCGTTCGCGCTCGTGCTCACGAGTCCCCTCGGCCGAGCCCGTGAGACGTGTCGGCTTGCGGGCTACGGGAGCAGCGCCCAGGTCATGGACGACCTCCGCGAGTGGGACTACGGCATCTACGAGGGACGCACGACCGCCGCCATCCGAGCCGTGGAGCCCGGCTGGTCGATCTGGACCAACCCGGTCCCCGAAGGGGAATCCGTCGACCAGGTGGGAGCGCGGGCCCGCCGCGTCATCGCCCGGGCTCTCGGTGCGGGCGCCGACGTCGCGCTCTTCAGCCACGGCCACCTTCTCCGGATCCTCAGCGCTTGCTGGATCGGCCGGCCTCCGGACGACGGCCGCTTGTTCGCTCTCGCCACCGCATCCGTCAGCGTTCTCGGCTGGGAGCGCGAGACCCGGGTCATTCAGTCCTGGAACCTCGCAGTCCCCTCGACCCTCGAGACGAAGACGTGAAGCGGACCACGGGAGACGCGGGGATTCGGCGGCCCGGGGGCGGCCGTCTACCCTCAGGCGGGTTCGCGGCGCGCTGGCTCCTCGTCGATCAGATAGCCGAAGCGGGCGACGAACTCCATCTCGCTGAGCCCGCTCGCCGCCGCCAGGGCCGCAACCTGCTCCGGACGCGCGAAGTCCTCGCGCTTGAGGCGGATCATGTATGCGTAGAGCGTCCGGTAGGCCTCGGACGACACATCCGCATAGCGGAGCCGTACGCGGCCGGTCCGAGGATCGAGCAGTTCGCGGAAGGGAACCGGGACCAGTCGCCCCCCCTGGATGGTCACCATCGCTTCGGTGCCGCCGTCGAGGAGGAAGCGGGTCGCCGCGTAGCCGAGGCTCCGCGCGTACTGGATGTCGTAACCGCCGGGCGGCGCGCAGCGCAGCTCGTAGCCGAGGTCCTTGGCGGCGATGCCGATCTCGATGCCGCGGGCGGCGAGGCTGGCCGACACCCGGTCCTTGAGGCTGCGGGCGAGCTCCAGATCCGACAGCCGGACGTTGCCGTAGGTGTCGTAGGACACGGGGCCCACGGTCTCGGGATCGAGCTTCTCCAGGATGCCTTCGGCCAGGAGCGCGACCCCGTGCTGCCGTCCGTGGGCGCGCCGCTTGATGATCGCGCCCTCGAGAATGTCCGCGACCTGCGCCAGCGGCACGCGGGCGCCCGGGAACTCCTCACCGATCAGCATCAGCGTCGCCCCGGCGGCGCCGCCGATCCCAAGAGTGAGGTGGCCCGCATGGCGACCCATCACGGTGACGAAGAACCACTTCTCCGTGGTCGCGGCGTCCTGCATCAGGTTCCGCACCAGGTCCTTGCCGAGGTTGACCGCGGTCACGAAGCCGAACGTCGGGACGTCGTCCGGCAGCGGCAGGTCGTTGTCGATGGTCTTGGGGACGTGGGCCACGGAGAGCTGCCCGGCCAGCGCCGCCGCGATCTGCGCGCTGGCGAAGGCGGTGTCGTTCCCGCCGATCGTGACCAGGTAGGTGACCCCCAGCCGGCGGAGGCTCTCGGCGACCTGGCGGAGCGACTCCGCCGACTGCGTCGGGTTCGCGCGCGACGTGCGGAGGATCGAGCCGCCCTCGAAGTGGATCTGCGACACCTCGTTGATGTCCAGCTCCTGGACGTGAGAAAGGTCACCGCGCATCAGCCACTTGTAGCCGTCGAGGAGCCCCAGCGCGCGCAGGCCCTGATTGCGGGCCTCGATCGCGGCGGCCGCGATGACCGCATTGATACCCGGCGCCGGGCCGCCACCGACCAGGATCGCGAGGGTCTTCACGGGCCGAGTCTACCTACCCACGCCACGCCGGTCAGGCGCCGGCGCGTTCCAGGTCGGGGGTGTATTGCCCGCGCCGCGCGGCGCCGTTCATGCGAGCGCGGTGGTAGAAGGCCCGCTGCCCGGCCGCTACCCGGGCCGGATCCCCCCGCCACGCCCGGATCGCCGATTCCTGGAGCGCGCGCCCGTAGGAAAAGCTGAGGGCCCACGGATGCGACGTCCCGGGCGCGTTCATCGCGTTCAGGTGGGCGGTGGCCCGCTCCTCGCTCTGACCGCCGGAGAGGAACACCACGCCGGGCACCGCCGCCGGGACCGCGCGCCTGAGACAGCCGACGGTCGCCGCCGCCACCTCCGGGATGCCGGCCTGGCGAGCACACTCCTTGCCCGACAGCACCATGTTCGGCTTGAGGAGCACCCCCTCGAGCGCCGCCCCTTGCCCGCGGAGGGCGTGGAACACCACCTCGAGCGTGGCCTGGGTCGCCTCGAAGCAGCGCTCGATGGTGTGGTCGCCGTCCATCAGAACCTCGGGCTCGACGATCGGTACCACCCCCGCCTCCTGGCACAGGGCCGCGTAGCGAGCCAGCGCGTGGGCATTGACCTGAATCGCCCGATCCGTGGGAAGGCCGGGGCCGATCGCGATCACCGCGCGCCACTTGGCGAAGCGGGCCCCCAGCGCGGCGTACTCGGCAAGCCGCTCGCGCAGGCCGTCGAGACCTTCCGTCACCTGCTCCCCGGGCGCGCCCGCGAGCGCCTTCGCACCCCGGTCGACCTTGATGCCCGGAATGATCCCCTGGCGCGCGAGGACCTCGACCAGCGGCGTCCCGTCGTCCGCCTTCTGGCGGATCGTCTCGTCGAAGAGGATGACTCCGCTCACGTATTCAGCCACGTCCGGGGTGGTGAGGAGTATCTGGCGGTAGCGGCGGCGGGTCTCCTCGGTGTTCGGGATGCCCAGGGGCTCGAAGCGGCGACCGATGCTGGGATGACTCTCGTCGGCGGCGAGGATGCCTTTACCCGGAGAGACCAGGGCGCGGGCCGTGGCCTCCAGTCTTTCCGCGTTCATTCCGTTCTCCCCTGCCCGCGAGCGGCCTCGAGCCGCTCCGGCCCCTCAGAAACGCTCGCCGTCCCCCGAAGACGCACCCTGCGCACCCCTCGAGGCGACTCCTTCAGACCCGATGGAACACAAAAAGCCATCACCGTGCGCCCTGGCGAAGTCCCGCGGCACCGGCAGCACTGATGACGGTGGCCAAAGGCTCGGCCTCGGACCACCGGAACAGCCCCCCGTTGGCCATGCGACGACCTCTTCCTGGCCGGGCATGTCGATCTCGGGCCGGCTTCTTCGACTATACCGTGAGAAACGGTCGGCCGGATCGGGGTGGAGGTGGCTCTGGCCGCGCAGGCATCCGCCGAACGAAGAAGAGAGACGTGAGCCCCTACGCCGCTGCATTGACCGGGCCCCGGCATCGAATCGAGGAGGAAGTCATGGAGAAGGTCTTCGAGATCTACATCAAGACGACCCCGGAGCGCCTCTGGAAGGCGATCATCGACGAGGAGATGAGAAGCAAGTACTCGTTCGGCCTGCGGATCAGGTCCAGCTGGGCACCCGGCTCACGCTACGAGGCAAGTCACCCGCGCGCCACCGGATTTCTGATGGAGGGCGAGAACCTCGCGGTCGACCCGCCGCACCGGCTCGTCCAGAGCTTCCGGGCCCTGTGGAGCGAGGACGTGAAGCGCGAGGGAACCTCGAGGGTCACCTGGGAGATCGAGCCGGTCGGCAGCTCGTGCCGGCTGACCGTCACCCACGACCAGCTACGGCAGGGCGCCCACGGCGAGCTCTACGGCGGCTGGCCGATGATCCTCTCCGGCCTGAAGACGCTGCTGGAGACGGGCGAGCTGCTCGAGACCCCTGGCTCTCAGCGCTACTCCGAACCATCACGTCACGCTGGATCCTCGGCCTGAGACGGACGAGCCTGGCCGGGGCGGCGCCGGATCCAGGCGGCGCCTCGGCAGCCCACCCCGGCGGACACACCCAGCTTGCGGGACTTCTTAGCAGCGTCGAGGTCACGAGCGGTGCCGACGACACCACGCCCTTCCAGTCCTGCGCTCCACTGAGCCGCCTCGCCAGCTCGCCCCGCCCTGCCCGAGGACGGCGGGGCGGATCTCGGAGCGCGAGCCGAGACGACCTGATCAGCGCTCTGCGTGCCCACATGCTCTGTAGCGCTCCACCGAGCCAGGCGCAGGGCACGGCCGTGAGCGCGAGCACGATCGGGTACCAGGCCGGGCCGAGATCCATCGTCGTGATCGCGGTGATCGCACCCGCCACGCTCAGTACCAGCCCCACGACCCCCGGCCAAGCACCCTCCGGGCGCTGAGGCGCAGGGCAGCGCCTCGAGATCTCGGAGATTCTCGCTCGCCGGGCGACCGAGACGATCGTCCCGTGGCCGCGCGGCGTCATGATCATTCGGCTTGGTGGCGTTGGCCGCGGCCTCCGGCGGGCGTGTGTCAGTCGCGGGCGGCGAGCGCGGCGCCGCCCTGGCGGACGACGAGGCGCCGGTACAGGGCACTTCCGGTGAGGAGGGCCTCGTGCGTTCCGGTGTCGACGAGACGGCCCTCGTCGAAGACCAGGATCTGATCGGCGTCGCGCACCGTGGAGAGCCGGTGGGCGATGACAACCGTGGTCCGCCCCCGGGCCAGCCGATCGAGGGCGCTTCGCACCGCGTGCTCGCTGACCGCGTCGAGGTGGGACGTCGCCTCGTCGAGGATCAGGATCGGCGCATCCTTGAGGAAGGCCCGGGCGATGGCCACCCGCTGGCGCTGACCGCCCGAGAGCTGCGCCCCCCGCTCCCCCACCACCGTGTCCAACCCGTCGGGCAGAGACTCGACGAACTCCCGGAGCGCCGCGCGCTCCACTGCCGCCGCCACGTCGGCGTCGGAGGCAGACGGCCGCGCCAGGCGAATGTTCGCGCGGAGCGTGTCATTGAACAGGTAGGTGTCCTGGGCGACCAGCGCGATCCGGGCGCGCAGGTCGTCCAGCCGATAGCGGCGCAGGTCGTGGCCGTGCAGACGGACCATGCCGTCAGTTGGGTCCCAGAAGCGTAGGAAGAGGTTCGCCACCGTCGTCTTTCCGGCGCCCGACGGCCCGATGAGCGCGATGGTGCTGCCCGGAGCCACGGTAAGCGACACGTCGTCCAGAGCGGGCCGCCGGCGGCCGGGATACGTGAACGTGACACGGGCCATCTCGAGGGCCGGCGTGACCACGCCTGGCCATCCCGAGGGCACGCCCGGTCCGTCGGTGACAGGTACCGGCTCGGCGTGGACCGCGTGAAGGCGCTGGGTGGCGGCAAACGTGTCGGCCAGCTGGCGCCCCACCTGGGCAATTTCCCACACCGGCACGAAGGCGGACAGCGCGAGGAGCGTCAGGAGAGGCACGATCCCCGGGTCGAGCGCGCCGTGTGCCGCGAGGGCAGCGCCGGTGGCGGCGACGGCGAGGCCACCCAGCCCTGTCGCGACCTCCTGCAGGGCGCTCTGGCGCGCCAGATCCCGGAGGAACGGCATGCGGGCCTGCGCGTAGGCGTGGGCCCGCGCGGCGAACTCCGCGTCACGACGTGACTCCTGCTGGAACGCCGCCACCTCCGCGAGCCCCTGGATCGAGTCGACGGCATGGGCGTTGAGCGACCCGGCGGCCTCGCGCGCCCGCACGCTCAGCCGATCGATCCGCGCGCGTCCCCGCACCGGGCCGAGCGCGACGTAGCCGAGAAAGGGCGCCAGCACGACGGCCATCGGCCAGCCGTGGGCCAGCAGCACCCCCAGCACCACGGCGGGCACGAGGACGCCGACGAGGGCCGGGGTGATGGTGTGGGCGAAGAAGTACTCGATGAGCTCGATGTCGTGCGTGGCCACGCCCACCAGGTCGCCCGTCCGGCGTCGCGTCAGGTATGCGGGGGCCAGGGTGTCGAGCGCGCGGAAGAACCGGAGGCGCATGTCGGCGAGGAGCCGGTAGGCAACATCGTGGGCCAGCCACGACTCCAGCCAGTGGAGGAGCCCGGCCAGGGGCGCGACGACGAAGAGTGCGACGAGCCACCCGCCGACCGGACCGCCCCGCTTCACGGCCAAGACGGCGAGGGCGCTCACGGCGCCGACCCCGATCAGCGCGGCAACCCGGGCTACCCCGAGGAGGAACGTGGCCACCAGGCGTCCACGGTAGCCGCGACTGAGCCCGAGGAGCACCGACAGAACCCGAGCCCATCCGAGGCCGCCCCCTGCAGGGAGGATGGCCTCCGCCGGCCCCGGCTCCGTCTCTTCCAGCGCGGCGTCCGGCGAGTCAGCTGGGCGCGGCTCGATTGGGCTGTCCGGGTCACCCCGTTCCTGCACCTGGCCGGCCATGAGGCGCGCGTAGGCGCCCCCGCGCCCGAGGAGCTCCGCGTGCCGCCCGCTCTCGACGACGCGCCCGCGTTCCAGCACGAGGATCCGGTCGGCGCCGATGACGCTCGACAGCCGGTGGGCGAAGATCAGGGTCGTGCGGCCGGCCATGAGCCGGTCGAGCGCCGCCTGGATGATGGCCTCACTCTCCGCGTCGACCGACGAGAGGGCCTCGTCGAGGATCAGCACCGGCGCATCGCGCAACAGGGCCCGCGCGATCGCGATGCGCTGGCGCTGGCCGCCCGATAGCCGGACCCCCCGCTCCCCGACGACGGTCTCGTATCCCTGCGGGAGGCGCGTGATGAACGCATGGGCGTGGGCCTCGCGAGCTGCCGCCTCGAGCTCGGACAGGCTCGCCTCCGGTCTGCCCATCCGAAGGTTCTCGGCGACGGTGCCGTGGAACAGATAGGTGTCCTGGTGGACCACGGCCAGGAGGGCGCGAAGGTCGGCGAGCGGGAGGTCCCGCACGTCGCGACCGCCCACGAGCACCCGGCCGCCCTGGGGGTCGTGGAAGCGCAGCAGGAGCCTCGCCACCGTCGACTTGCCCGATCCGCTCGGCCCGACGATGGCCACGCGCTCGCCCGCCCGCACGGCAAAGGACAGCCGCTCGTGCGCGGGGCCGCGGCCGCCGGGATAGCCGAAGGTCACGTCCTCGAAGGCCACCGTGGACGTGAGACGCAGGGCGGCGGCAACCGCGCCGGGCCCGTCGCGGACGGTGGCCCTCATCGCAAGGAGGGCAAGCACCCCACGGGCGGCCGAAAGGCCCAGCATGCCCTGGTGGAGCAGTACGCGGAGGTCACGGAGCGGACGAAACACCTCGACGCCCATCATGAGGATGACGAGCAGTGTCTCGAGGGGCATGGCCCCCGATCGGACGCGATGCACGCCCCAGCCGAGGGCGATGGCCGCCCCGAGTGCGATGCCGACGTCGGTGATGCCCCGGGCCAGTGTGTTCGTCCCGAGGACGCCCATGGTCGCCCGGAACAGCTCGCGGCTCCGCTCTGCCAGGAGCGCCGCGCGGGCTGCGCTCTGGCCGAACGCCTTCAGCGTGCCGAGCCCCTGGAGGGCGTCGAGGAATTCCGCCCCGAAGGCGCTGTAGGCCCGCTGGCGCGCGAGGCTCCGAGCGCTGTCCCACCGGTGCCAGAGGCTCGGCGCGAGAAGCGTCAGCAGGGCCGCCCCGAGCAGGACGAACGCGATCGGGCGGTCCAGCCACGCCATGAAGGCGAAGATGAGCACGGGGGTCAGGACTGATACGAACAGCTGCGGCAGGTACTGGCCGAAGTACACCTCGAGCTGCTGGACCCCCTCGACCACGGAAAGGATGACGTCGCCCGTCCGCGCCGCCGTGAAATGCGCCGGACCCAGCGCGAGCACGTGCGCGTGCACCATCTGGCGGAGACGCGCCTGAACCCGGGCGGCCGTACCGTGGGCGACCATGGTCCGGATGTAGTCCAAAGCGCCCCGGAGGCCGATCGCCAGCGCCACTAGAGCAACGGGCCCGATCAGGGTTGCCAGCGGCACCCCGGCCAGGACTCGCCCGAGAAGCCAGCCCAGGAGAGCCAGTCGCGCGATCCCGGCAGATACCGCCAGGAGACCCAGCAGTACCGTCCCGACGATACGGGCCCTGACCCCCGCCGTGAAGGCCCAGAGCTGCCGATCTAGATACACGGGCAGCCCCGGACGACCCGGACGAGGAGAATGGTCATGGCCCCATGATAGCGGTCTCGGCCCTGTGTCTTCGAGAGCGGCGCCCGGACGGCGGGGGGCTCTCGCCTTGTGCTCGGCGCGCCGTTCGGCGCAGCGTGAGCATCCGCCGCGAGCAGGATCGATGATCGTCGACCGACGCACCCGCGGTGGCGCGAGTCCAGGCAACGGTCGAGCCTTTCTGGCGCGCTCCCCCCTCGCCGCGGTCCGCGATGGCACACCGCGCAGCGGCGTCTCAAGGGGGTCCCTGAGCTAGTCGGCCGGCCGCGCGGCCCGGGTCGCGGTCGCTACGGTCTCGCCCGATGCGGGCGACCCGCGGCCGGGACCAGACGACTCGGTCAGGTCGGGCAGCGGCGAGGAACGCTCAGCGGCCCTGGGGGTTCCCACATCAGAATCTCCCCCTTGCCCAGGCCCGACGTGTCCCCCGTATACCGCTGATAGATTCCGTCTCCCACCTCCGGAGGCATCGAGAACCCGAGCGCTCGCAGGTGCCGTGCGTAGACGCGCAAGAACGTCGGCTGATACGCGCAGTCGTACGCGAAAGTCGGCAAGAGGTGGATCGGCGCCAGCGATACGATCGTGCCGCGCGCCATCCAGGCGC
>JBGQGN010000024.1:0-15411 GCA_041497395.1 Methylomirabilia bacterium | reverse complement strand
CGGCCGCCGCGGTCGGTGACGATCGCCGCCGCGCGCTTCATGACCGGTTCCCAGTCGGGGTCGGTCATCGGCGCCACGAGCACCTCACCCGGGGCGAGATGGGCGAGGTCCTGTGGGCTCCCGAGACGTCGCGCGCGCCCGACACCCACCCGTTGACCGATCGCCTTGCCGGAGACCAGCCGCTCGAAACCAGTCGTCGGGCCGAGCGCGAACACCTCGATCAGCGGCCGGCGCTCGGCCCGGTGGACCGTCTCCGGGCGCGCTTGGAGGATGTAGAGGCGTCCGTCCGCGCCGTCACGCGCCCACTCGATGTCCATCGGCGTCGGTCGGCCGGCCTTCATCGAGTAATGGTCCTCGATCGCGATTCCGAGGCGTGCGAGCTCGAGCACCTCGGGATCCGTCAGGCTAAGGCGTGGGCGCGCCTCCTCCGGAACGTCGACCCGGATTGGGGCGCCGTCGTCGCCGAGCCCGAGCTTCCAGTCTTTCCGACCGAGGGTCCGCTTGAGAATGGCCTGATGGCCCGTGCGTAGGGTCGGCTTGAACACCCAGAACTCATCGGGGTCGAGCTGCCCCTGGACGACGGCCTCGCCCAGGCCGTAGGCGCTGTTGATCACCACGACGTCCGATGAGCCGCTTTCGGGGTCGAGCGTGAACAGGACGCCGGCCGCCCCGAGATCGGCTCGGACCATGTGCTGGACGCCGACCGAGAGGCGGACCGCCAGGTGGTCGAATCCATGCTGGATCCGATAGACGATCGCGCGGTCGGTGAAGAGCGAGGCGAAACAGCCTCGGCACGCCGCGATGAGGGCGTCGGCGCCTCGCACGCCGAGGTACGTCTCCTGCTGCCCGGCGAAGCTCGCCTCGGGCAGATCCTCGGCCGTCGCGCTCGAGCGGACGGCGACGCTGGGGTCCGGCCCGCCTTCCCGGGCGAGGACGTCGTAAGCGTCGCGGACCTGCCGCTCGAGGCCGACTGGCCAGGGTGCCTCCGCGATGAGCCGGCGAAGCGCGGCCCCGGCCTTGGCCAGAGCGGTCACGTCCTCGCCCGACACGCCCTTCAGAAGCGCCTGTAGCCGGTTCCGCAGGCCGGACTCGTCGAGGAGCGCGGCGTAGGCCTCGCCGGTGACCGCGAAGCCATTCGGCACCCGTACGCCCGCCGCCGTCAGCTCACCGTAGAGCTCGCCGAGCGAGGCGTTCTTGCCCCCGACACGTGGAAGATCGGCGAGGCGGATATCCCGAAACCACGCGATGTATCCCGTCACCGTACCGTCCTCGACACGGCTGTGGCTCCCGTCCAGCTCACTTGAGCGCCGCGAGATGCGCCCGCACAGGCGACGATCAGCACGATTGCGATCCGGCCTGAGCCGGCAGTCGTTGGCGCACTATGAGCCGGCTCCTTCCGTCGCTGCGGGCACCGCCCGCCTCGTCACCACCGCGCACGGCGCGGCCCGGACGACCCGGTCGGCCACGCTTCCGAGGAGGAAGCGCTCGAACGCGCCGCGGCCATGGGTGCCCATGACGACGAAGGCGGCGCCTTCGCGCTTGACGGTCTCCACGATCTCATGGTGAGGGGCGCCGGTGACGACGCGGGCGAGCGTGGGGACGCCTTGCCCGCGGCACTCGGCCGCGCGCTCTTCCAGCGCCTTCCTGGCCCATTCCCGTTGCTCCTCGAAGACACGTTCCAGCTCGCGCGCCCCGGTCAGCCCCTCGCGGAACAGGGGTGCTTCCACGGCGACGTGGAGCAGTATCAGCTCGGCGCCCAGGGCGCGGGCGAGCTGCACGGCGAGGCCCCGGGCCTGCTCGGCACAGTCCGAGAAGTCGGTTGGGTGGATGATCTTCATCGTGGCTGATCCTCCGGGCCGAGAGGCTGCAACGACGATGCCACGAGCAAGTGCGCTCGGTGGGCCAGCCAGACCTCCGAGGGGCGTTTCAGAGTGGGGCTCCGATGCCTCGCCGGGGCGACCGCACCACGCATGCCCGGTGGCGGGCGACCATTCGATCCGGCCCTGGGGCGACGGCTGCGCGGCGCAAGCGCCCCCGAGGAGGACCCGTGGCCACGCGCTTCAGCCGGCAGGGGACGCGAGGAGCTGCGAGCCGACGACGTCGTGACCACGCGCGTCCGCAAGCGACCTATTGAGCCTGATCGCGCTCGGACGCGAATGTCGTGGCCTGTTCCTCCTCCGAGTAGGCGGAGAAGACCACGTCGGCGCGCGCCATCTTCCGGTAGAAGGCGTGCTCACGGGCGAGTTCCCGGGTTCCGTAGAACAACTGGTCGAGGCCGAACCACACCGCGAACCACCCGGCCGGCTCCAAGAGCACGTGAAGGACGGTGCGGGCGACGGTCTCCGGCTGTCGCCGGAGCAGCGCTGACACCGTCATGACCGTGAGCCCTGCCGCCGCGACGGCCAAGCTTCCCCACACCGCCCGACGGCGCTCGCCCCTGAGGCGGTCGGCGTGCCTCCGGAAGTGATCGCGGAGACGCTTCCGGATGGTGGCCTCGTCGTCGAGGTTGCGCGCGTGGGTCGGCACTAGAAAGCGGAGCTCGGGCACCTCGTCGCGACGATCCCGCACCGCGCGCTTGGCCTCGGCCACGAAGTCCTCGGACAGTGCCCGCTGGCCGTAGGGGCGGGGATCGAAGTCGGAGAAGATGTCCTCGTACGTGTCCAGCCACAGGCTCACGGCGCCGGAAGCCGGGCTCGGCTCCCGCGTGCGATCGCTGCCCGGGGCGGCCTTGCCGGCGGGCGCCCGACCGGGGGTCGCCCCCGATGCCGCGGTCCCCAGACCCGTCCGGCCCGCTTGCCCGGTCATGCCCGCGCCGGTGGCGTCACCAAGTCCACGTGCGGTCGCCGTCGACATGAGCGAACCCGGGCTCGGCGAGGGAGTCTCGCGCGGAGCCCATGGCACTCCGCTTCCCGACCGCGGACGACACGCTGACCGGCGAGCGGGCCCTGCGTCTCCGTAACGACGGTGTCCTGCCCTTCTCGATGATCGTCGTCGTAGTGGTAGACCACCACCCAGTCGTGGGTGCGATCGAGCTCGTGAGCGCGCGCGGTGTTCGAGTAGAGCGCGGTGAAGTGCCACCGCCCCCGACGCGTGTGGAGCACGGGCAGCCAAGGCTTCCCCTCGGGGTTGAATCTTCGGGGTGCGATCATTCGCAGTTCGCCCGCTGAGGCCTTCTCTCGGTACTCGTGATCGACGTCGAGCAGCATCGCCACCCCTGGTCCAGCCGGTACGCGACGGACCGTCCGCGTCGCACCGAGCAGGCTCTGCAGCGCGCCGCGGATCGCCGCGGCGCGGCGGGCGCCGATTCCCGGCACGGCCTCGAGGCGCCCGTCATGTGCGGCGATCTCGAGGCCTTCCAACGTGTCGACGCCCAGCGTGTCGTGGATGCGCTGGGCAAGGCCGGGGCCGACGCCGGGGACCGTCTGGAAGACACGCACCGGATCGAGCGTGCCCCGGAGCCGCTCCAGCTGGCTCCACCGGCCGGTTCGCAGCATCTCGACGATTGCCGCGGCGATGCCTTGCCCGACGTGGGGTAGCGCGAGCAGCCCCTCCACGCCCTCTCCCTCGAGGACCTGCCGGAGATCGCGGTCCGCGTGCGTGACGGCGTCCGCCGCCCGACGATACGCGGAGACGCGGAACGGATTCGCCCCCTGCTGGGCGAGGAGATCGGCGACTTGGCGAAGCTTGTCCGCGATTCCCTGGTTCACCCACGGCAACGCGGACGCGTGCGGCGGTTCGGGTCCGGGCGTGGTCAGAGCCCCAGTGCCGGGGTCCTCGGCAGGACCCGCGCCGGTCATGCGGTCTGGCACGGAGGCGTCCGCTTCGCGAGCCGTGCCAGACGTGCACGCGTCAGCTCCGTCCGGAGCTTCCAGGACGGATCGGCGTGTGCGTCGGCCTTCTTCATGAGGAGCCACTCCTTGCCGGTCCTGCCGGTCCGAAGGCGGGCGAGGGCAAAGCCCCCCTTGAGCTTTCTTCCCTTCAGGACGAAGGCGAGCTTCCCCGCTCGCAGCTGCGCCCGCGGGCTTCCGCCTCCGCGCACCTCGTGGGTGCCGCGATCCCAGACGACCACTGGGCCGGCGCCGTACTGCCCGGGCGGGATGATCCCCTGGAAGCCGATGTACTCCACGGGATGGTCGGGCACTCTCACCGCGAGCCGTCGGTCGGCGGGGTTCATGGAAGGGCCCTTGGGCACGGCCCACGACATGAGCACGCCGTTGAGCTCGAGCCGGAAGTCGTAGTGCAGGCGGGATGCCTTGTGCTCGTGGACGACGAAGCGCCCCCGTTCCACGCGGTCGGTCTGCCGTTCGCTCCGGCTTGCGCGCCCGGCTTCAGCGCCGCGCATACACCCAGACGATTACCGCCGCGACTAGCACGACGACGGCGGCCACGATCGCCCACTGATCCTGAATGGCCTCGACCATCGGTGTCCTCCTCGCTTCGCGCCAAGCGGGGCGGCGAGCTCACGTGCCGATCACTCCTGCATCGCGAGTGCCAGCTTGGGCCAGCGGCGGCAGCCACGCGCGGCCCGGAGTCGCCCGGCGTCGTCCACGGCCGGATGTGCCCCTGCTGCCCTGGTCCTGCCCCACGTGGGGCGGGCGGGCCCCAGCCCCTCAGATCACCCCATGGGCGCGGCCCACCTTGAGAAATGCCGCCGCCGCACGCTCGAGATGGTCGCGCGAGTGGGCCGCGCTGATCTGAACGCGGATCCGAGCCTGCCCCTTGGGCACCACCGGATACCAGAAGCCGACCGCATAGATGCCCTCGTCGAGGAGGCCGGAGGCCACGGCGTGGGCGAGCCGCGCGTCGCCGAGCATGATCGGGACGATCGGATGCTCCCCGGGGCGGATCCGGAAGCCCGCGTGCGTCATCGCCTCCCTGAACCAGCGGGTGTTGGCGGCGAGTCGGTCACGGCGCTCGGCGGTCTGGGACAAGAGCTCGAGGCAGGCGAGGGAGGCGCACACGATGGCCGGCGCGAGGGTGTTGGAGAACAGGTAGGGACGCGACCGCTGTCGCAGCAGCGAGACGATCTCTTGCCGGCCGGTCGTGAAGCCCCCGCTGGCGCCGCCAAGGGCCTTGCCGAGGGTCGACGTCACGATGTCCACCCGACCCGACACGCCGCAGTGCTCGGGCGTCCCCCGGCCAGTTGGGCCGAAGAAGCCGGTGGCGTGGCTGTCGTCGACCATCACGAGTGCCCGATACCGGTCGGCGAGATCGCAGAGCTGGCGCAGCGGCGCGACATCGCCGTCCATGGAGAAGACGCCGTCGGTCGCGATGAGTCTTGTCCGCGCTCCGGCCGTCTCCCCGAGAAGCCGCTCGAGCTCGTTCATGTCGCCGTGGGCATACCGGTGCCGCTGCGCCTTGCACAGCCGAATCCCGTCGATGATGGACGCGTGGTTCAGGGCGTCGGAGATCACGGTATCCCGCTCGTCGAGGAGCGTCTCGAACAATCCCCCATTGGCGTCGAAGCAGGAGGTGTAGAGGATCGTGTCCTCCGTCCCGAGGAACCGCGTGAGCGCCGCCTCGAGCTCCTTGTGGATCGTCTGGGTGCCGCAGATGAACCGGACGCTCGACAATCCGAAGCCCCATCGCTCCAGGCCTTCCCGGGCTGCCCGGACGAGGTGGGGATCATCGGCCAGGCCGAGATAGTTGTTGGCGCAGAAGTTGAGGACGCTCCGGCCATCGACCGTGATGGCCGCTCCCTGAGGGCTTTCGATCGCGCGCTCGTGCTTCGTGAGGCCCGCCGCCTCGATCTCGTCGAGCTCGACCTGAAATCGCCGTCGCGCTGACTCGTCCATGTCACGCTCCGCCGTAGCGCCGCCGGATGTTCGGCACGAGATACTCGCGCAGCGCCCGGTCGAGGTCGTACCTGGGCCGGAATCCCCAGTCCCGCCGCGCCTGAGTGTCGTCCAGGTCGGCTGGCCAGGAGTCCACGATCCGCTGCCGGCGCCGGTCGGGCGCGAAGGTGATGGCTGCTTCCGGAAAGGCGGAGCGCACCCGGTCGGCCAGCTCGCCGGCGCTCGGGTTGAAGGCGGTGACGTTGTAGACCGGACTGGCCAGACGCTCGGGCGGGGCGTCGGCGAGCGCGAGAAGGGCGTCCACGGCGTCGGGCATCGCCATGAACGGGATGCGCGTGTCCTCGCGAACGAAGCACGCATACGGGTTCGACTGGGCGGCGGCGTGGATCATCTCGGGCGCGTAGTCGCTCGTCCCCCCGCTGGGCGTCGTGAATGCCGAGATGAGCCCGGGAAATCGGATCGAGCGAAAGTCGACTCCGGGCACCTCCTCCTCGGCCGCGAGCTGCCCGTAGTGTCGGCTGTAGTAGCGGCCGAGATGCTCGGCGTAGAGCTTGTTGCACCCGTACATGGTGATGGGCAGGGCCCAGGTGTTCTCCGCGACCGGCCCGGCCTTCCTCTTTGCCTCGACGTCCGGCAGGCCGTAGACCGCGATGGAGCTGGGAAAGAGAAACCGGACGCGGTGACCGTGCCAGCGTGCTTCCTCGACGGCCAGCTTCAGCAGGTTCAGCGTCCCTCCCACGTTGATCTCGTGAGCCGACTCCGGAACGAACTCCGCCCGGGTGGAGAGAATCGCCGCGAGATGGTAGATCGCGTGGATCTCGAACTCGCCGCGGAGGCGCTCGAGGAGGTGACGGTCGCGGATGTCCCCCGCAAGGCTCACGGCGCAGCGACGCGCGAGTTCAGGGTCGAGCGGCCGGACGTCGAGGGCCAGCACGTCGACCGCGCCGCCCTCGGTGAAGCGGTGAATCAGCCCGTGTGCCATCTCTCCGCTCGCCCCGGTCACGAGCACCATGGGTCTACGCGCCATTTCGAGCCTCCCGAGGGTTGGGCTGATGGGACTCCTGGGCGCGGATCGCCTGCCCCCCGTCTAGCCGCATTGCAGGCGCGTCGTCGCTAATCCGGTGGCGTGGGCAGTCACCGCGGGCGGCCAGGCTCGGGAGGCGGGGGCCCGGGTGGGGCTGCGGCGGGTCCGGCGGGGGAGTGGGATCGGGAGGCTCCGGGGGCGGCCTCCGAGCCGATCCACGGGCGCCCGCGGTCAGCCCCGAGGCTCCGGCCTCCCGCGCCTCGAGTGCCGATCCTCTCGGTGCCGGGCCGAGGTCTTCACCACACCTCATCGGTCCCACCGACTCGACGCGGCGCCTACCAGAGAAAACCCTCGACATCGACGGGCGGATCTGGCATCAGGATCGACACGGCCCTCAGCAGGTCTCGCTCGGTGAGGATGCCCACCAGCTTCGTGCCGTCGACCACCGGGAGGCTGCCGAAGCGCCCAAAGAACAGCACGCGTGCCGCATGTCCGAGGCCGACTTCGGGATGCGTGGTCACGACGTTCCAGG
Organism: Methylomirabilia bacterium; assembly: GCA_041497395.1. GTDB lineage: Bacteria > Methylomirabilota > Methylomirabilia > Rokubacteriales > DASRDR01 > DASRDR01. Next base: position 8,060 of record JBGQGN010000024.1, on the reverse strand, counting down.
TCATCGCATCGCGCACGCGGAGCTCCTCCAGGGCTTGACCAATCCCATGCGCGTGGCGCTGGGCGATGCCCGAGAGGTGCTCGATCAGCGCGGGCGCGAAGGCCGCGCTGCGGAGATCCCGGTCGGTGATGATCCCGAACAGGCGGCCGGCGTCGTCGGTCACCAGCAGGTGGCGGATCGCATTCTTCTTCATGACGGCCATTGCCGTGGCGAGCGGCGCCTCGGGATCGATCGTGATCGGGTTCCGGGTCATGACGTCCTTGACATTCATGGCTTCCCCCCGGCGCCGCTCGAGCTGCTATGAGCTGTCAACGTCGCTCGACTCGATCGGCGGCGCCTTCGGTCAGTTACCTTGCCCGGACGGTCAGGACCGGGCAGCGGGCCAGCGTGACGACCCGCGCGGCAACGCTGCCCAGGAACACCCGACCGAGGCCGGTGCGCCCGTGGGTCCCGAGCACGATGAGGTCTGCCCGCGTGGATCGGGCCGCCCGCACGATGCGGTCGTGGGGGATTCCCTCCAGGACGAGACCCTTGGCCCGGACCCCGCTCTTCCTGGCCTGGGCCACGAGCCGAGCGAGCCGGCGCTGGGCGTCCGCCCGGACGTCGGCCATCCACTTGTCGTAGACCTGTGGGGTGGCGTAGCCCTCACCCATCATCGGGATGATGATCGAATAGACATGGACGATGGTGAGACTGGCCCGGTTGGCCCGCGCAAGGCCGAGCGCCCGGCGAAACGCGGGGCGCGATGCCGGGGAGAAGTCCGAGGCGTGCAGGATGCGTCGGAACTGGCTCATCGTAGTCCCTCCTGGTTTGGCGGAGAGGCGGCGAGCGGCGCGAGATGCTCGCCGCAACCCTCCAGGGTAGCGAGCTTCGGATAGTCCGACTCGGGAATACCCACACCGAGCGCTTGGTGCAGCCCACGATGCATACGGCCCAGAGCGTGGACGATCGCCTCCAAGAGCGCGTCGCAGATCATGTTCGGGTGGCCGATGTGCTTCCGTTCGACCAGTTCGACCCAGCCTGTGGCGCCCGTGGCGATGGTCGTTGCCGCCAGGCCTCGGCCACCGGGCGCTCTCCCATCATCGCCCCTCCCCACCGATTCTACGCCAACTGCTTCGCGTCATCCGTCGCCGGATGCGTGGCGCCCGGGCCGATGAAACCGGACGACTCACTGGGCGACCTGCCGCTGCTCCCGCACGAGGTCTGCCAGAGAGCAGCCCTCCCAGCGGTCGGCCTGACTCGTCGGTCCCACGTACGGGTCAGGCCTCGGCGCCCCGGCGGGTGCGCGTCGTCCTTGCCGCCCGCCTCCCGTGATCGGCGGGGCGGCGCGGCCGCCTGACGGGGCGCTCCCGCGAATCACGCTCGCTGGATGAGGCGGATCTCGCCAGCGACGACCGTGTGGACACGTTTGTGGGTGTCCTTGACCTGGAGGTGCCCCTCGGTGTCAACGAGCGCTCCGGCGTCCGCCAGCTCATGCGGGCTCGCATTCGTCGATGCGACCACCTCGTGCAAGACGATCCGTCGCCCGATGGTGTGCGTGGCGAGCTGCTGCCGGATCACGTCAATGTTGAGCGCCGCTTTCGCGATCATGGCGTCAGCGCGTCGCGCCCAGGCGCGTCATTCGACGATCCGCACCCTGAGCAATCAGGGGGACCTAGCCCTTCTTGACCTTCGGCTTGGTCCGCCCCCAGAGGATCCGCGGGCCCTCCGCGGCCTCGAACAGCGTCGTATCCTTTCTCACCGCCGTGCGCGCGGTCTTCAGGCGCCGACGGACCCTGGCCGGTGCGACGGACCGCTCCGCTGGCCGACCGGCCTTCGGGGATCGGGGAGGCTTGGCGGGATCTCGCTCAGATGCCATCGCTCGCTCCTTTCTCTGCCAGGCTCCATCCAGAACCGACCCGTGGACGAGCCCAGGCTCGGTCCGGCTTCAGTGGGCGCGGACGAGCAGAACCGACGCCGGGGCCGTCCTCGCGACCGCCTCGGCGACGCTTCCCAGCAGGAGGTGCTCGATGCCATGACGCCCGTGAGTTCCGACGACGACGAGATCCGCGTGCCACCGCGTCGCGTCGTCGACGATCACGCGGCTCACACGCTGGCCATCCGGTTCGAGCAACCCAGTCTCGACGACGATTCCGACCTGACGAGCGAGCCCATCGGCCCGCTCCAGCACTCGGAGTCCGGCCTGGCGCCAGATCTGCCGCAACGCCTCGAGATCGGTGCGGACCTCCGTGTACCAGCTTTCCGGGTATGCGTAGGGTGACTCGACGGCGTGCACGACTCGCACCTGAGACGCATGGGTCTTGGCGAGCGCCAGCCCTTCCCGGAGCACGTCCTCACCCATCTTGCTGTCGTCGATGGCGACGAGGATCCGCTTGTACATGACCCTCCCTCCGGCGGGTGCCACCGCACTCGCCTCTGTGCCGGATCGGCTGCTCGGCCTTGATGACCCCGCTGGGTCGACCTCGGCCAAGGGACTACTCCATCACCGGGGGGCGCTCGCCTTTGGGCTCCGGCACCTCCGTCAGCGTCGCTTCGCAGAGGAGCAGCAAGCTGGCCGCCGAGACCGCGTTTTCGAGGCCCACCCGGACCACCTTGGTCGGATCGACGATCCCGGCCTCGAACAGGTCCACGTACTCTTGGCGGGCCGCGTCGAAGCCGATGTGGTCGGTTCCGTTCCGCATCCGGTTCACGACGACGCCGCCATCGGCGCCGGAGTTCTCCGCGATCTGGCGGGTCGGCGCGTCGAGCGCCCGGCGAAGGATCTGGAGGCCGGTCCGCTCGTCCCCCTCTGCCTTCAACTCTTCCCGGCTCACGGCGTCGGTCGCGCGGAGGAGCGCGAGACCGCCTCCGGGGACAATACCCTCCGCTACTGCTGCCTTCGTCGCGGCGATCGCGTCCTCCAAGGCCTCCTTGCGGCTCTTCATCTCGGCCTCCGAGGGCGCCCCGACGCGGATGACCGCCACGCCGCCGGACAGCTTGGCCAGCCGCTCCTCGAGCTTCTCCCGGTCATAGTCGCTCGTCGACTTCTCGACGAGCTGGCGAAGCTGCTGTTTGCGAGCCTCGATCGCCGCCTTGTCACCGGCTCCGCCGATGATCGTGGTGCTCTCCCGATCGACGACGCAGCGCTTCGCCCGGCCGAGATGGCTGGGATCGATGTTCTCGAGCTTGACCCCGAGCTCTTCAGAGAGCACGCGGCCGCCCGTGAGGATGGCGATGTCCTCCAGCATGTCCTTGCGGCGGTCGCCGAACCCGGGCGCCTTGACGGCGACACAGCGGAGCGTGCCTCGGAGCTTGTTCACGACGAGCGTGGCCAGCGCTTCGCCCTCGACATCCTCGCCGACAACCAGGATGGAGTCCCCGGACCGAGCCATCTGCTCCAGGAGGGGCAGGAGATCCTTCATGACACCGATCTTCCGGTCCGTGAGGAGGATGACGGCATCTTCCAGGACGGCCTCCATCTTCTCGGCATCGGTCACGAAGTAGGGCGACACATAACCGCGGTCGAACTGGAGTCCCTCGACGACCTCCAGTTGCGTCTCGGTGGTCTTCGACTCCTCGACGGAGATCACGCCCTCGCCGCCAACCTTCTCCATCGCGTCGGCGACGAGCTCGCCGATCGAAGAGTCGTTGTGAGCCGAGATCGTGGCGACCTGGGCCTTCTCGAGCCGGCTCTTGACGGGACGCGACAGGCCGCGGATGGCCTCGACGGCGACCCGGACGCCTCGATCGAGGCCGCGCTTGAGGTCGATCGCACTGGCGCCGGCGGTGACATTGCGGACCCCGTCCGCGAAGATGGCGTGCGCGAGCACCGTGGCGGTGCTGGTGCCGTCGCCGACCATATCGCCGGTGCGCTCCGCCGCCTGGCGGATCATCTGGGCGCCGAGGTTCTCGGAGGGATCCTTGAGGGCCATCTCCTTGGCGATCGTGACTCCATCGTTGCAGACAAGTGGAGGGCCAAAGCTCCGCTGGATGAGCACACACTTGGACTTGGGGCCGAGCGTCACGCGCACGGCGTCGGCGAGAGTCGACGCGCCGCGCAGGATCTTTTCACGGGCCTCGGACCGGAACATGACCTGTTTGTATGGCATTGATCCTGTCCCTCTCAATTGCGCTCAGCCGAGCCCACGGGCGAGTCCCCTCACTCCCGAATGACTTGGCAGGTCAGGCAGTGGCGGGTGGCGGGCATGGCCTGGAGCCGCGGAAGGGGAATGCTTCCCCCGCAGCTCTCGCATACCCCGTAGGTGCCGGCGTGCAGCCGGGCGAAGGCGGCGTCGATCTCTGCCACCTCCTGTCGCTCCCGGTCGTCCAGACGAGCCAGGATGCCGACGACTTCCTGCCGGGCCGCAGCCTCGATCGGCGCGCCGGGCTCCCGGGCCTCCAGTGTCGCGAGCTCCTCCTCGGTGGTTGCCGCCGTGCGCAGGAGCTGGGATCGCGCGCCACTCAGACCGGCACGCAAGCGCTCCAGCACGGCACGGTCCATCGATCGGCGGGTCTCCTTCACGGGTGTCCTTGCCAGCTCCCGGTGTGCAAGGCATGTGCCGACACTCGACACCGAAAACCCCGTGACCTCGAAGCCGGAGACCCATCGGCCGGCGGCGTGGTGTCCCATCCCGTCCCCACGTGGGGAGGGCGCGCTGCCCCAACGCTCCGCGAGGTGCCCGCCCTTGCAGAGGGGCGTGGCCTTCACAGGAAGGTCGAGGAGGCGGTCAGCCACTCGGGACGTGGCTCGACGTCCCTCAGTGCCTCCGAAGTTGCCTAGCGTAGGTAGTCCTTGATGTTCGCGATCGGCGTGAGTGACACGACCTTTCGGTGACGTCAAGCCGGTGGAGGACATCGACGATCCCGCCGAGATGCGTGTAGACGAAGGCGGCATCCTCGGCCACGCCCGATTTGGACGCCGCGCGCACGAGAATGCCGCGGGGGCTGCCCGTGGCCGACCCTTCGCAACCGCATGGGCCCTGGAACGAGGCGTGGTGAGCGCCCGCTCGCCCGATCGAGGAGCCCCCGGTGCACCAGCGGCGCCTCAGTTGAGTCACCGGCATCCCCTGACGAGGCGGGCAGGAGCGGAGCATCGGCTCGGACCCTTCGAAAGGGGGCTCCGGAGCCAGGCATGAGGATCGCACAGTGCAACCGTGAGGGCCGCGATGGCCAGAGCCGTGGGTGGGGCGCGACGGGAGCCACTCGCGTCATCTCGGCGGGTGCTGCTGGGCCTGAAAGGCGGAGGATCCGGGAGGAGAGCGTATGGGGCCCAAGAGAGAGGGACAGTCGAGGGCTCGGCGCGCTGCCCGGCGCGGCAAGCCCCGGCGCTGGGTCAAGACCGTCACTACCGTCTCCACGAAGACACCGGCGGGATTGTTCACTCGCGACGCTGCGACCATCGCGCGGACGCTCGCCTTGCCGCGCGTCAGTCCGAAGGGGCCGGTCTCCGGCTTGCGGATGCTGTCCTTCTTCATCAATCGCGCGGGCGGTGGGCTTTCGCGGTCACGCCGAGCCGAGCTCGAGAAGGCCAAACGGCTCATGCGGAAGGCGATTGCCGTGGCACGGGCCAGGTGCTGATGCCATGAAGGTGCGGGAGGTCATGCGGCAAGCGCTCCTGACGGTGAGACCCGACATCCCGGCGCGAATGGCGGCCGAGATGATGCGCACCCACCAGGTGAGACACCTTCTCGTGACCGACGGGGGAGAGCGGCTGATTGGCATCCTGACCGACCGCGATCTTCGGCACGCGGCGTTCCTGCCCCTGCTCGCGCCGCACCTCGCGTGGGAGGAGCGATGGCTGAAGACGCCGCGGGTTCGGGACGTGATGACCTGGAAGGTCGTGACGATCGAGCCGGACGTCGACCTCGTCCGAGCCGGCCTCCTGATGTTCGAGCGGCGCATCGGAAGTCTGCCGGTCACGGACCACGGAACGCTTGTCGGGATCGTGACCGAGCGCGATGTCTTCGACGCGTTCCGGACAGCCGGCGAGTCCTCGGATCCGGCCGAGCTCTACCTGGGCTGACTCCTCGAGCTGCCGTCTGTTGTCGGTGACCTCGGCGCTTTCCCGCCCGCCGCTCGATTCTCACCCGTCTCGCTGCGAGGCGTGCACCCGGTTCCAGATCACGCCGATGAAGCCTCCGAGAGCATAGCCCAGCATCGCGGTGACGATGATGAGCGCGAGCGCGCGCCAAGGCACGAACTCCCCGACCTGGTACGGCGGTGTGATGAAGTGTAGCCAGAAGACAAAATTGATGAACGCCTGCGCCCACCCAAGCAGGACGAGCAGCGACCAGGCGATATGCCAGCAGGCCGCAACCCCCGCCAGTACCACAGCGAGCCTGTGAGGACTGATGCTCCTGCCGTTCATGGCGCCTCCTTCCGCGTGTGTCCCTCAGGGAGGAGCGTCTTCGCCAAATCCGCTGTGGCCGGCCAGGGCGGCCGCGGTCGGGACGGTATCCAGCGTGCCGGTCTCACGCACGCTGCGCTCCACCGCGAGGTCGACGAGACTGGCGACTCGCTTCGGCGCGCGGGTCACGAGGTAGGCCTCCCCCGGCTTCCTCCCGCGCCGCGTTCCAGGTCGGTCACCGCCGTCTCGAGCGCCCGCACGATCTGGCGGGCGGCCTCCTCTGGCGGCGTCCCGGGTGCGACCAGCCGTCGGGGTTCGACGGGGGCCCCGAACGTCACCGTCACGGGATGTGGCTTGATCAACCAGCGGCCCCGCGGCAACGCCTCGAACGTTCCCTGGATGAATACCGGCACGACTGGGCGCGGGAAACGAGCGAGCAGGAGTCCGATGCCCGGGCGGAAGGGCAAGAGCTTGCCGGTCGGGGACCGCTCCCCCTCGGGGAACCAGATCAGGCAGTCCCCTCGCTTCAAGACCGCCGCCGCGAGAGCCAGGCTGGATCCGGCGCCCCGTGCCTGGTCGATCGGGAGGACCCGCCACAGGCGGCTCACACCTCGCATCAGGGGGTTGGCGAACGCCACACCGGTCCAGCCGCCCCAGTAGCTGCGATCGAGCCAGCGGCGCCCCAGCGCGGCGGACAGGGCCGGCGGGTCCAGGAAGCTCGCGTGGTTGGGGGCGAGCACCCAGGACTCGCTGGGCAGATGCTCCAGCCCCACCGTCCGCAGCCGGAACACGAGGCGCATGAGCGCGCCGTTCGCCGCCATCAGGGCGTGTGACAGCAGCGTCAGACCGGGTCCCAGTGGTGCGAGCCAGCTGGACTGCGCCGGCGAGAGGAGTCGCTCAGGCTCGTTCCACAGCGCGCCCGAGGAGCCGACTCCGGCCGGGGGGGCGTCGGCGACCGCCCGGAGGAGGTCGCGGATCGTCGCGACGCGGGCAATCTCTGCCTCGTCGAGCTGTACGCCCGCCCGCCGCTCGATCTCGAGCGTGAGGCCAAGCCACTCGAGTGAGTCCACTCCGAGATCCAGGCCGAGGCTCACGTCCATGGTGAGGCGGCGCGTGGGATAGCGCTGTGACAGCCACTCCCAGATCAACTTCGCGGGCTGGTGCTCCAGGAGCAGCTGATCCGCCTCGACCATGTCTCCGACCGCGATCGGGCCCCGTTGGCTCTGCTCGCCGGTCACAGTCTGGGCACCCGTGTAGAGACCCGGAAGGCCTCGACGGCGCAGCTTGCCCAGGCGGGTCCGGGGCAGGGGGTCCCGCGTGACGGCCACGTCGCTCATTCGCTGATACGAGGGGAGTGCGGGATTGATCTCTGCGACCGCATCGCGCACGGCCTGGAGCACATCGGTGCGGCCGGTCCGCTCGATCATCGCGACGTCGGGCAAGGCCAGGCCCACCAGACGGCCGTCCTGCTGCAGGACCGCGAAGTCCCGGAGGAAGGCGTGCCGGAGGAAGGCGGCCTCGACGTTCTCGGGGTTCACGTTCTCGCCGCTCGGCGTCACCAGCATCTCATCGGCCCGACCCGTGATGAAGAGGAAGCCGCGCGTGTCCAGATGGCCGAGATCGCCCGTCCGGAACCAGCCGTCGCCGGTGAAGGCCTCCCGCGTCTTGTCGGGCAGATTGAGATACGCGGTGAACACGCCGGGCCCCCGCACCTGGATCTCGCCCTCGCCAAGTT